>JAOUBY010000093.1 GCA_029860045.1 Gammaproteobacteria bacterium
GAAATCAATGCATCTTCCATCTCTTCGTCCTCGTATGTAATCAGCGTGCCCTCGCCTTCCTCGAACGAGGAAAGCACCCGTAGTGGCACGTTGTAACGACCGGCAAAGCTGACCGAGCGAATCTGCAACACCTTGGAGCCCAGGCTCGCCATTTCCAGCATTTCCTCAAAGGTAATACGCTCCAGGCGGCGCGCCTTTGGTTCGACACGCGGATCGGTGGTGTAGACCCCGTCGACATCAGTATAGATCTGGCATTCATCTGCGTGCAGTGCCGCTGCCAGCGCCACCGCCGTGGTATCTGAGCCACCGCGCCCCAGCGTGGTGATATTGCCGTCCGCGTCCGCACCCTGAAAACCGGCCACGACCACCACACGCCCGGCCGCCAGGTCGGCACGCATGCGTGCATCCTCGATCTCGCGGATGCGCGCCTTGTTATGTGCACTGTCGGTGCGAATGTGCACTTGGGAACCGGTATAGGAGCGTGCCGGGCAACCGCGCTGCTCAAGCGCCATGCTGAGTAGAGCAATCGTGACCTGCTCGCCGGTGGCCAGCAACACGTCCAGTTCACGCGGCGCCGGGGCATCACTGATCTGGCTTGCCAGGTCCAGCAGCCGGTTGGTTTCACCGCTCATGGCAGAAACCACCACCACGACATCGTTGCCGCGCTTGCGCCAGTCAAAGACCTTGTCAGCAACCGCCTCGATGTGCTCGGGTGTCCCCACCGAGGTGCCGCCGTACTTTTGAACAATCAGTGCCATAGTATAAATTCGTCGTCTTTGCGAGGAACGCAGTGACGAAGCAACCCCGGTCCGCACGACTCGTACCTGGAGATTGCTTCGCTTCGCTCGCAATGACGGGGATAGTTAGCTGCCATTATTCCAGTTTTTCCCTTACCCATGCCTCGACGCCAGCCAGGGCATCATCGAGTGCCGCAGGATTATTACCACCAGCCTGTGCCATGTCCGGACGGCCGCCGCCCTTGCCACCGACCTGGGTCGCAACCATGTTGACCAGTTCACCGGCCTTCAGCCGGCTGGTCTGGTCTTTCGTGACGCCCGCCACCAGGCTGATCTTTTCACCATCGACCGTCGCCAGCACCACGGCCGCCGAGGCCAGCTTGTTCTTTAACTGGTCGAGCGTCTCGCGCAGCACCTTGTTGTCGGCACCGTCCAGACGTGCGGCCAGCACCTGGATGCCGTCGATTTCAACAGCCTGCGAGGCCAGGTCACTGCCCTGGCTACTGGCGAGCTTGCCCTTGAGCTGCTGCAGTTCCTTTTCCAGTTGGCGGGATCTTTCCAGCATCTGGCCGACGCGTTCATCAACGTCTTCCCGACTGCCCTTGACCAGTTCCGCTACCCGGACAAGCCGTTGTTCATTCTCACGCACCCATTGCAGGGCGCGCGCACCGGTAACGGCCTCGATACGCCGCACGCCGGAGGCAATACCGGTTTCCGAGATAATTCTTAACAGGCCAATATCGCCGGCATGAGATACATGTGTGCCGCCACACAGCTCCACCGAGAAATCACCAATCGACAGTACGCGCACCTCGTCGCCGTATTTCTCACCAAACAGGGCCATGGCGCCCGACTCCATGGCCTCATCCATCGACATCAGGCGGGTCTCGGCCCGCGCATTGACGCGGATCTGATCATTGACCAGCGTTTCTATCTGCTGCAATTGCTCCGGCGTCACCGGCTCATAGTGAGAGAAATCGAAACGCAGGCGCTCCGACTCCACCAGCGAGCCCTTCTGTTGCACGTGGCTACCCAGCACCTGGCGCAGTGCGGCATGCAGCAGGTGGGTGCCGGAATGATTGAGTACCGTGGCCTGGCGCCGCGCGCTGTCCACCAGCGCATTGACGCGATCACCCTTGCGCAGCACGCCTTCTGTCACGGTACCGACATGGACAAACACGGCCGTGCCCTGTTTGCGCGTATCGTCCACCTCGAAGCGTGCACTGGTTGATTCGAGCCGTCCCCGGTCGCCTGCCTGGCCGCCAGACTCGGCATAAAACGGCGTCTGGTCTAGGATGACCTGGCCGGACTGACCGGACTCAAGACAATCCACCAACTCACCGTCATGGATCAGCGCACTCACCGTGGCCTCGCCCTCGAGCTGCTCGTAACCGGTAAAACGGGTTGCCCCCTCCACCTGCACGCTGCCGGAATAGTCAGCGGCAAACTGACTGGCGGAACGCGCACGGGTGCGCTGCGCCTCCATGGCGACATCGAAACCCTGCACATCAATTGTCAGGCCACGCTCGCGTGCAATATCAGCCGTGAGATCACTCGGAAAACCGTAGGTGTCGTACAGCTTGAACACGGTATCGCCGGGAATCACCGTACCCTGCATGTCGGCCAGGTCTTCTTCCAGGATGCGCATGCCCTGCTCCAGGGTCTCGGCGAAACGCTCCTCCTCAAGTTGCAGGATACGTTCAACGTGCGCACGGCTTTCGAGCAGTTCCGGGTAGGCCTCGCCCATGACATCGCACAGGGCACCGACCAGCCGGTTGAAGAAGGGCTGCTTGACGCCCAGCTGGTAACCGTGACGGATGGCCCGACGGATTATCCGGCGCAACACGTAGCCGCGTCCCTCGTTGGACGGCAGTACGCCATCGACGATCAGGAAGGCGCAGGAGCGAATGTGGTCGGCAATCACGCGTAATGAAGTCTGTTCCAGATCGCGCGTGCCAGTGACCGCTGCGGTAGCCTTGATAAGGTGCTGGAACAGGTCGATTTCGTAATTGGAATGTACGCCCTGCTTGACGGCAGCCAGGCGTTCCAGTCCCATGCCGGTATCGACCGAGGGCCTGGGCAAGGGATTGAGGTTGCCGTCGGCATCACGGTCATACTGCATGAACACCAGGTTCCAGATTTCCACGTAACGGTCGCCGTCTTCCTCCGGCGTACCGGGCGGCCCACCGGGCACCTCGGCACCGTGGTCGTAGAAAATCTCGGAGCATGGCCCGCAGGGACCGGTGTCGCCCATCGACCAGAAATTATCCCTGGCGCCGATGCGGCTGAGCCGTGCCGGATCCACGCCGATTTCATTCAGCCAGATATCCGCGGCCTCATCATCATCTTCAAACACCGTGACCCAGAGTTTTTCTGCCGGCAGCTGCATGGTCCCGGTGAGAAATTCCCAGGCATGGCCAATCGCTTCACGCTTGAAGTAATCACCAAAACTAAAATTACCCAGCATCTCGAAGAAGGTATGGTGACGCGCGGTATAACCGACATTTTCCAGGTCGTTGTGCTTACCGCCCGCACGGACACAGCGCTGGCTGCTGACGGCGCGCGGTATGGCACGTACCTCCTTGCCCAGGAAGACATCCTTGAACGGCACCATGCCGGCGTTTACAAACAGCAGCGTCGGATCATTTACCGGCACGAGCGAGGCCGAGGCCACGACCTCGTGGTCGCGTTCCTTGAAGAAGTCCAGAAAGGCCCGGCGGAGTTCTGCGCTGCTGCTCATCAAACTGGTTGTTATCTGGCTGGATTGAGACGTTATTATTCAGGGATTTGGAGCGGATTGGAACACCTGATTGCAGGAATGACAGGGAATCGCACCCCGGCATCAGGAGTTATTATTCAATCTCGCGCAGCACCCGGGTGATCTGTTCGGTACTGAAGCCACGCTGCTGCAGAAAACGCATCTGCCGGCTGCGTTCTCGAAAGTCACCGGGCAGGCTGGCACCGAATTTTTTCTCGCGTACCTCACGCAACCGGGCCTGCCAGTCTTCATCCAGCGCCTCGATAGAGTGGCTGATCAGCACATCGTCGATACCACGCTCGCGTAACTCGGCACGGATTTTCTGCGGCCCTGCACCGCGCTGGAAGCGTGAATGGACAAAGGCCTCGGCAAAACGCTCATCGCTCAGCAGGCCGTCCGCGATCAGCTGCTGCAGCGCATCAACCGTGGCATCCGCCTCAAACCCGCGCGCACGCAGCTTGCGCGCCAGCTCCTGCTCACCGTGTTCGCGACGCGCCAGCAGGTCCATGGCGGCTGCCCGGATGACCGCTGGGTCAGCCGTCTGCTCAGGCTTCGGCTTCAAGCGCCTCCTCTTGCTCTGCTGCTGCCGGACCCGGCAACAGCAGCCCGCGCAGCTTGGCCTCGATCTCGGCGGCGATATCCGGGTTCTGCTTCAGGAACTCGCGTACGTTGTCCTTGCCCTGCCCGATGCGGTCTTCCCCGTAGCTGTACCAGGCACCGGACTTCTCGACAAAGCCATGCTGTACGCCCAGGTCGATCAGCTCCGCCTCGCGCGAGATACCCTCGCCGTACAGGATCTGGAACTCGGCCTTCTTGAAGGGCGGCGCCATCTTGTTCTTGACCACCTTGACGCGTGTCTCGTTGCCGAGAATCTCGTCGCCCTTCTTGATGGCACCGATACGACGGATATCCATACGCACGGAGGAATAGAATTTGAGCGCATTACCACCGGTGGTGGTTTCCGGGTTGCCAAACATGACACCGATCTTCATGCGAATCTGGTTGATGAAGATCACCATGGTATTGGAGCGCTTGATATTACCAGTCAGCTTGCGTAGCGCCTGTGACATCAGGCGTGCCTGCAGGCCCATGTGTGAATCACCCATGTCGCCCTCGATCTCGGCCTTCGGCGTCAGCGCCGCAACCGAGTCGACCACCACGACATCGATGGAACCGGAACGCACCAGCATGTCAGTAATCTCCAGCGCCTGCTCACCGGTATCCGGCTGCGAGACCAGCAACTCGTCGACATTAACGCCGAGCTTTTCCGCGTAAGCCGGATCGAGTGCATGCTCGGCATCGATGAAGGCCGCGGTACCGCCGGCCTTCTGTGCCTCGGCGACCACTTGCAGGGTCAGCGTGGTCTTGCCGGAAGACTCCGGACCGTAGATCTCGATCACGCGGCCGCGTGGCAGGCCGCCGATACCCAGTGCGACATCCAGCCCGAGCGAACCGGTCGAGACGGCATCCGACGCACCCACGGCACTGACATCACCCATGCGCATCACTGCGCCCTTGCCGAACTGTTTTTCAATCTGTCCCAGTGCGGCACTCAATGCCTTGCGTTTATTGTCGTCCATTCAATTCCTCCGAGTTGTATGCGTGGCATGCCCGTCCATGGCCTGCCGGACGGGCGGATTATCCCATAGAAGTTATTCGCCCTCTAGCGGCCATGACCGCAGTGGTCGATAGCGTACACCGTTTTCGGTGGAAACCGACTCAACCAGCCGGAAATCACGGATGGACCACTCGAGCGGCGCAATAGAACGCGCCGGCGCCCCCTCGCTGTACTTGCGCGCCACGGTCACATGCGCCTGGAAGGCGTGCAACCCCGGGCTTATGCCGCAGTCGACCAGCGCCTGGCGTAGCGCACCGGCCAGCGCCCATAACCCGCCCGGCACATCCTCCGGGCCGATCCACAGAATACGCGGCCGCGGGAAGTACCCGGCATGGTTAATGGTCAGCGCAAACGGCGCCGCACGAATCGCTGCCGCCTGCCGCTCCAGGCAGGCCTGCGTGGCCGCGCTCACGGAACCGGCAAATGCCATTGTCAGGTGCAGGTTGTCTGCGGCTACGCGCCGGACCCGCTTGCCGGTCAGGGCCTGCCCGGCCGCATCCAGCGCGGCACGTTGCGCCGCGTCGGGCCACAGCGCAAAGAACAGGCGCCGCGTGTGTTCAGCCATCCTGCAGGATCGTAACCAGCCGCGCGAGGGTATGGACAACGGCCTGCCGGCGCACGGCATCGCGATCACCCTCGAAGCGGCAGCTCTCGGCCAGGTGATACCCGGACCGGAGCGCCCAGGCAAAACACACCGTACCGACCGGTTTCCCCGCTGCCGCACCCCCTGGACCGGCAATGCCGCTGACGGCCAGCGCCACATCCGCACGACTGTGCGCGAGTACCCCCTCCACCATGGCCAGCACGGTGGCCTCGCTCACCGCACCGTGCTCACCGAGGGTCGCTTCCGGCACGCCCAGCATGTCCTGCTTGGCGGCGTTGCTATAGGTGACGAAACCACGCTCGAACCAGCGCGAACTGCCTGCCAGGTCGGTCAGGCACTTGGCCACCCAGCCACCGGTGCAGGATTCGGCCACGGCCAGCATCTGGCTGCGGCCAACCAGCAGGTCGGCCAGTTGCACAACCTGTTCATGTGCATCGGACATAGGCCTACTGTACCCGATCTGCCTGCCGCCTTTCATAGCAGCGGAAAAGTGTTTCGGTTCGTGCTGACAAACTACATAAGGAAATTGCGCCAGCCCACGGTTTTTACGACAAGCTGTCCGGTGTGACCAGCCGGTCGCCGGAGACCCTGCGCAAATCTGCATCAATCGGGTAGACTTGCCGGCCATGACCAGCACCACACCTGCCCACACCCCGATGATGCAGCAGTACCTGGGCATCAAGGCGGAACACCCCGACATCCTGCTGTTCTACCGCATGGGCGATTTCTACGAACTGTTCTTCGCCGATGCCCGGCGTGCCGCCAACCTGCTTGATATCACCCTCACCGCGCGCGGCAAGTCCAACGGCGAGCCCATTCCCATGGCCGGCGTACCGGTACATGCCATCGACCAGTACCTGGGCCGGCTGGTACGCAAGGGAGAATCAGTG
>JAOUBY010000143.1 GCA_029860045.1 Gammaproteobacteria bacterium
CCCCTGGCCGACCAATTCACGCATGCCGCCGAGCGCGACCAGTACCAGCGTGAAGCCGATACCCATGGCCAGTCCATCCAGCAGGGCGCGGTCAACGCTGTTGCGAGAGGCAAATGACTCGGCCCGGCCAATGATGGCACAGTTGGTCACAATCAACGGGATGAAGATGCCGAGAATTTTGTAGAGTTCATGCAGCCATGCATTCATGGCCAGTTCGATCACGGTCACGATCGAGGCGATCACCAGCACGAATACCGGGATACGTACTTCCGGTCGCACGATGCGGCGGATCAGTGACACGGTGACATTGGAAAATACCAGTGTCAGTGTTGTCGCCAGGCCCAGTCCCAGGCCATTTACCACGCTGGTGGTGACAGCCAGCAAGGGGCACAGGCCCAGCAGCTGCACAAGTCCGGGGTTGTTCAGCCACAGGCCATCGCTGATGATTTTTGCATAGCCCGGTTCGTTCATGGCGTCGTCTCTGTGCGTGCAAACAGCCTGGTGCGATGTGCGCGGTAGTATAACAGGGTTTCCCGCACCGCCTTGACGATCGCGCGCGGGGTGATGGTGGCGCCGGTCAGCTGGTTAAAGTTGCCGCCGTCTTTCCTGACCTTCCATTGCGGTAGTGGTGGATTATCCAGTGAGCGATTATTGAACTGGTAAATCCAGCCGGAGCGTTGTTCGTCGATAGCGTCCCCCAGTCCGGGAGTCTCGCGGTGCGCTACCACGCGCACCCCAGCCAGGCTGCCATCGTGGTGGATGCCGACCAGCAGCCGGATCGAGCCACTGTAACCGTCCGGGGCCAGCGCGGTCATGACCAGCGCCACCGGTTTGTTGTTTCTGCGCGCGCGATACAGGCGTACCGGGCTGCCGGCGAGCGCTGGATCGAGGACCTCGATGGTGTCATCCAGAAAGTTGTTGTCATATAAATCCGGCGGTATTAGCTGGCTGAGCTTGCGCAGTAACGTGGCCCGTTCATTGGCAGCGATCTGCTCGCGTGTCCCTTCATAGGTGGCAGCCACCATCGCCGTGCCAATAATGGCGAACAGCAGCAGGATGATGGCGGTAATGGTGATCTGGCGGTAATTCATTCGACCTTCCTGCTGCTGTGGCCGAACACACGCGGACGTGTGTAATAGTCGAGGGTTGGTGCTGCCAGATTCATTAACAACACGGCGAAGGCGACGCCATCCGGATAACCGCCCCAGGTGCGGATGATCCAGGTCAGTACACCGATACCCAGGCCGTACCAGATGCGTCCGTAGGGCGTGGTGCAGGCCGATACCGGGTCGGTGGCAATGAAAAATGCACCGAGCATGGCTGCGCCGCTGAACAGGTGAAACAACGGTGTCGCATAGAGCTCGGGGTTGATGAGATGGAACAGGGTGGCGGGGGCGGCCAGTCCGGCAAGCATGGCCAGTGGAATCTGCCACTGGATGACCTTGAGTTGCAACAGCCACAAACCGCCGGCAAGGAAGCAGACATTGAGCCATTCCCAGCCAAATCCTGCAAATTGGCCGAACAGTGGCCCACCGTACAACCCGGGCAACGTTTCGCCAAGGCCGAGTTGCATGCGCACGCTATCCATGGGCGTCGCCATGGTCAGGGCATCCAGTGTGCTGTCGGGCGGTATTGCCCCGGTGAAAACCAGCGCCAGTGTGGCTTGCAGGTCCGGGTAATTGCCGGCCGGTGGCCACAGCGTGAGCTGCAGCGGGAAGGAAATCAGTAGCACCACGTAGCCGACCATGGCCGGGTTGAACGGATTGTAGCCAAGCCCACCGTACAGCTGCTTGGCAATGATGATGGCAAACAGACTGCCGATGACGGCAATCCACCACGGTGCCAGCGGTGGCAACGCCAGTGCCAGCAGCACACCGGTTAGCAGGGCGCTGCAGTCCAGTAGCGTGGCAGTGACCGGGCGCTTGCGCAGTCCGAGTATCAGGGCTTCGGCGGCGAGCGCCGTGCAGGAGGCAATCAGGATATTGAGCAGAACACCCCAGCCAAACAGCCAGGTCATGCAGACTATGCCGGGTAGCAATGCCAGCAGTACGCGTCGCATCATCGTGTTGACACTGTTTTCCACCGGCAGGTGCGGGGAGCTCCAGGTGTTGAATGCCATCAGCCCTTGTCCTGTGGTTGTGTGTGCTTGTTGCGGCGGCGCGCGTCTGCCTCGTCGATCAGGCGCTGTTGCTCGGCAGTCAGGTTGTCGGTATTGCGTGTTTCCATTCCGGCCTGTTCTTTTTTGTGCTTGACGCGTTCCAGTGCCGCCTGGATGGCGGCATTCCGGACATTGTCACCGGCAGACTTCTCGGACAGCGCCTGTTTTTTACGTGCCAGTTTTTCTGCG
>JAOUBY010000039.1 GCA_029860045.1 Gammaproteobacteria bacterium
CCAGCGAAAGGCCGATGACCGAGAAATGCAGCGGATCCTGGCGGCTGTTGCCGGCGCCCATGATGCGCACGTCAAACATGCCGGCCTCGCTCATCCCCATGTCGTACTGTACGCGCCAGCCATCAGTCAGGATAAAGTCACTGTCCTGCACGCTATCCGCGGGTAACAGCTCACTGTAGTTGAATGCAAACGACTGGATGCCGTAGTTGTCACCGGCAATGTCGCCCAGCACAGACAGGGTATCGACCCAGAAATCGAGCTGGCCCGCAGTGTCATCTGAAAGTGTAACCGACAGGTAATCGACATCGCCCGCTAGTGAGTTGGACTGGTCCATGATGTACGTGACGGTTGTTGCCAGCGAAGGGGCAGCCGTTACCAGCAGGGACAGGCAAAGTAGTGGCTGTAGGTGCTTTCTGATATGCATTGTTATATTTCTGTTATTACTTGTTCAGCCATGCTTGGCAGTATGCACAACCCGTAGCCTGGCAGCTGTCTCACTACCACCATCATCAACGTCAGCCGAGTCCGACACATCACCTTTGCTGTCTTCGCGCAAGGCGCTGACCAGTGACTGGTAGCTGGAGAATGGCTTGTTGCCGTCGCGGTGCCCCACGTGTTCGACCAGGCCGGCGATTTCATCTGCCTCGCCATCACCCTGAGAGATATGGCGGTACACGCGTACAATGTAGCAATCCATAGCGGTGTCTTTTGTTGGTTTCGGTTTGTTGTAGTTTTCCTGTGCACGACCTTAACCAGGACTGGCTTACAGATAACTTACAGATTCAGAAAACCGCGCGGACAGGCACAGGCAGCACACCGACAAACAGCCGGAGCCCCTCAAGGGGCTGTTCTGATGAGCCTGATTACGTCACTGTGTAAGCCGGCATAGTGCCGGGAGGGGTACAACCGGAGGATATTCGTGAATCAGCCAGCCTGTTGCTGGTAATGAGCCAGGATGGTCTCGTAGATTTCCCGGGTTTCTTTCATGGGTGCAAGGCCGAGCACCACGGAGAGGATATGCCGGCACTGGCGGAAGGTGGCGATGGCCTCCGGCTGCCTGCCGGTCTGGTCGAGACAGACCATGAGCCGCTGGTAAAAGGTTTCAACCAGGTCATCCACCTCGATGCCTTTCTGGTAGCACAGGATCGCCTTGTCCGGCAGGCCATGCTGTTCCCAGAAACCACCCAGTGCGATCATGCAGTGGATGTACTTGTTCCTGAGCCGCTCCTGTAACGACACGGACCAGCAGGTGGCGTCCTCACGGCCCAGGAAATGCCCCTGGTACAGGCGCATGATATGCTCGGCACGCAGGTGAACATCGGCATGACATCCGGACGTGTTGTCATGGCTGATGAGCGAACGCAGTGCCGTCAGGTTACGCTCGAAGGCCCACACGTCCACCCACACCCGCTCACTGTTCAGCGTCAGGCGGCCGTCTTCCAGCAGCAGGTAACGGTCATCGCCAAGGTGTTTGCGCAAGCGATGCAAGGTGGTCTCAAATGCCTGCTGCGCCAGATCGCCTTCCTTGTCGGGCCAGAGTATCGATGCCAGGCTAACAGCACCCACCTGCCGGCCACCCAGGGCAATCAGTGCCTTCAGAAGCGCCAGCGGCTTACTGGGTGCCTTGCGGGTAGCGCGCAACGGTTCACCGTCCCGCACCAGCGAGAAACGGCCCAGGGTATAGATACGCAGGGATGCCTGCTCCGCGCCAAATCCGCTCCTGGCGACAGGGTCGGCAAACACCGATTCAATCTCGGGTAAGGTGTACTGTTTGTCCATGATGTGTATAAATGCAAAAAAAGATACTACAGTGCTGCAAGAAACAGGCCGGATAGCGTATGTCAATGTTTCCTAATATACTTTTATACAAACCCGGTGAGCTGGCCGGTTACCACTGTAAAGAATCCCTACACCTTATCTCAATAGATTGATTATATTATCTATTTTTTTTCCAGCAAAACAATTATTTAGCGCCAATAACCTGACGATGGTTAATGTTGCCGGTATTCTTAACTTATTCTAAGAAAAGACCGTCATCCGCCAGCGACAACCGCCCAAACAGACATGGTGCAGGCCAGTCACGAAGGCATGAACAGCCTGGTCAAACCCACCGCAACGGCCCTCCTTGTCCCGGCGGAACCGGAACATGACAGGCACCACCCGACTGGCAATCGACCATATTGAAGCAACCATGCCGTTGAAATTCACCCCGACTGAATACAAACGAGAATCGCAGGCAGCGAAAGGGCCCTGCCCGGCCCGCAGGGTGGTAGCGGAATCCCGCCACAGTGACTGGGCGTGCTGCGGTAGACTATGGAGAATTCCTGTAACTTTACCCAACATCAGGCAGCGAGCAGCGTTACCCGCATGACACCTATGGCCAGCGACCTTCCCATACAAAGAAAAACCAAAATTGTCGCAACGATCGGTCCGGCATGCAGTTCGGCAGACACGCTTGCAGACATGATCAGGGCCGGCATGAACGTGGCACGCCTGAATCTCTCGCATGGCACCCTTGCCGAACACAAGGAACAGATCGGTCGCCTGCGCCAGGCTTCCGAGCTGACAGGCAAAAACATTGCCGTCATGATCGATACCCGCGGTATCGAGATTCGTACCGGACTATTGACGGAGGGAACCGTTGAACTGTCACCGGACGCAACCTTCACCCTGTTCACCACAGAACATGAAGGAGATGCAAATGGTGTCAGCATCACCTACAGGAAGCTGAAGGAGGAAGTCAGCGCCGGCACGCCGATCCTGCTTGATGACGGCGCCATTGAACTGGAAGTCACGGCAGTCACGGGAGACTCGATCAGCTGTCGCGTGGTCCACGGCGGCTGGCTGGGCAACAGCAAGAGTGTGAACCTGCCCAAAACCCGTCTTGCGCTCAGCGCGGTCAGCCCCGAGAACCGCGAAGATGTCGTGCGGGAACTGGGCTTTGCTGCCGAGAATGATATTGACTACATCGCGGCCTCCTTCATCCAGTCTGCGGACGACATCAACCGAATGCGGGAAATACTCATCGAGAAAGGCGTGAATATCCCGATCATCGCCAAGATAGAAAACAAGGCCGGCGTGGAGAACCTGCAGGAAATCGTGTGTGTCGCGGACGGCATCATGGTGGCACGCGGCGACATGGGCGTAGAGTTACCATTGGCCGATGTGCCCGCCACCCAGAAACACATCATCCGCTCGACGGTGACCGACGGCAAACCGGTCATCACCGCAACTCAGATGCTGGCTTCCATGGAACGCAACCCGAAACCGACCCGGGCCGAGGCCAGCGACGTGGCCAACGCCATCCTGGACGGCACCTCAGCGGTCATGCTCTCGGGCGAAACCGCGGTCGGGAAATACCCGGTGGAGGCAGTGAGCACCATGGCCACCATCGCACTGCGCGCGGAGGCCTCACTGGGTGAATACGGCTACCTGCAGCGTTTCAACCCGCATCCCTCGAACGTGGTGACCGAATCCATCAGCCAGGCCGCGGTGAGCATGTCGAGCAGTCTCAAGGCGGCGGTAATTATCAGCTTGACCGAAACCGGCTTTACCTCGCGGCTGATCTCGAAATTCCGGCCGGATATCCCCATCCTGGCCATTACGTCTTCTTTGTCGGTGGCACGCAAGCTGTCCATGAACTGGGGCGTGATTCCAATGTTATATGAGGGTCAGCCCACAGACCGGGAACGCCTTGGCTTCGCCATCGAGCAGGCCAGGGCGCGCGGTTACCTGAAGGCAGGGGATATCGTGGTATCAACTTCCGGCCACCATCAGCAGGCCGGCGGAACCGATCTGATCCGGGTCATCACGCTGGAAAAATAACCCTGAACCCCGGGTAGCACAGGAAATGCTTCACATTTTTCGCTGAAGCAGATGACCTGTATACGGGCAGGATCCGGGTGGATTGAGGAAACTGCAGCAAGGCCAGGGTCTTGATGTATGGCAAGGACAAACAATCCAGCCTGTTGTCTAATTTTACCCAAGGGGTTTATAGACTGCATTCCACGTTGATGAGGTGCCCGGGATGCGTACAGACATAGACAACGAAACAGAACGCCTCTATAGCAAGCTTTATCATCTTGGCTGGAGCCGGGGTGATTGCGAGCTTATCGCGCCAGTCACACAGGAGATAAACGAACTCAAGAAAGAACAGAATGCCGTTATCCTGGCCCATTCCTACCAGACCCCGGACATCATGTACGGCGTCGGTGACTATGTCGGTGACTCCTACGGTTTGAGCGTCAGGGCGACCGATCACCCGGCACAGAAAATCATCTTCTGCTCGGTTTATTTCATGGGCGAGACGGCCAAACTGCTCAACCCCGGCAAGGAGGTGCTGGTTCCACGGGTGGCGGGCTGCTCACTGGCGGACTCGATCACGGGAGAACAGGTACGCGCCCTGCGCAATGAGCATCCCGATGCCGGGGTCGTGTGTTATGTCAACACCTATGCCGAGGTCAAGGCCGAAAGCGATGCGTGCTGCACCTCATCCAACGCCGTGGAAGTGGTGGAGGCCATGCCGCAGGACGAGATCCTGTTTATCCCTGACCGACTGATGGCGGAAAATCTTGCCAGGATCACATCGAAGACAATCAGAACATGGGACGGAACCTGCGTGGTTCACGAGGGCTTTGAAGCGGACTCGGTACGGGATATCAGAAAACGCTTTCCCGGTGTGAAAATTCTCGCACACCCGGAGTGCACCCCGGGCCTGGTTTCAGAGGTTGACTATGCCGGCGGGACCTCGGGCATGCTCAACTATGTAAAGAACTCGCCCGCCCGGACCTTCATGCTGGTAACCGAGTGCGGTCTCACCGACCGCTTCAAGGCGGAATTCAGTGACAAGGAGATCGTCGGCACCTGCATCCTGTGTCCCTACATGAAGGAAATCCGGCTCGATGACGTGCTCAAGGCATTGAAGGATCCAGCACCGGACCAGTACATCGAGATTCCGCCGGACATTGCGGCCCGTGCAAAGCGGAGCCTGGACAGGATGTTCGAGCTGGAGAAGGAAGGGAAAGCGCTGCTGGAAAAACAGGGTAGATATGCCCTGCCCTGGACGGCATGAAGCGTAATGTGGACTCTTTTTCATCATGAAGCCGACATCGGGGTGTGTGGTACCGGCCATACCAGGGAAGAAGCCTTCGAGGAAGCCGCCGTGGCCCTGACGGCGGTCATCACCGACCCGGAGACGGTGGCGTGCTCCGACTCGGTGACGGTGGACTGCGAGGCCCCCGACCCGGAACTGCTGTTCGTTGACTGGCTCAATGCCCTGGTCTTCGAAATGGCAACCCGCAAGATGTTGTTCAGTCGCTTTCATGTCGAATTCGACGGGCTGTGTCTCCATGCCACCGCCTGCGGTGAACCCGTGGACGTGGCTCGCCACCAGCCTGCAGCGGAGGTCAAGGGTGCAACCTATACCGAGCTGGAACTGCATGAAGACGAACCGGGAAAATGGCGCGCACAATGCGTCGTGGACGTCTAGTATGAATTACAGGGATACCCTGCACGATTATTTATAGAGCAATCGATGGACACCTCAATACTGACACGCGTCTCTGAGTTTGAGTGGCACATTGAGCCGGAAGGTGACATGCGCGTTCCGGGCATCATCTTTGCCAGCGAAGACCTCGTCCAGGCCATGGATGACAAGGTGCGTGAGCAGGTCACCAATGTCGCCATGCTGCCCGGCATCATCAAGGGCTCCTATGCCATGCCCGATGCACACTGGGGTTACGGCTTCCCGATTGGCGGAGTGGCCGCCTTCGATGCCGAGGCGGATGGTGTCATCTCGGCAGGTGGAGTGGGCTTTGACATCTCCTGTGGTGTGCGTGCATTGCATACCGGGCTGCGACGCGCGGACATCGAACCGGTCAAGGAACGCCTGGCCGATGCCCTGTATCAGACGGTTCCAGTCGGCATCGGCAGCCACGGGAATATCCACCTCGATGAACCCGGGATGGACGCCATGCTGACAGGCGGCGCCAAATGGGCCGTGCAGCGCGGCTGGGGTGATAATGCCGACCTGGAACGCATCGAGGAACAGGGCTGCATGCCGGGCGCCCGACCCGCAGAGGTGTCCACACATGCCAGAAAGCGCCAGCGTAACGAGATGGGCACGCTGGGTTCTGGCAATCATTACCTGGAGGTGCAGGAGGTCTGCGAGATTTATGATCCGGCTACCGCCAAAACATTCGGCATCACTGCCGGTGACGTGATCGTCAGCATCCATTGTGGTTCCCGTGGCCTGGGACACCAGATCGGTACGGAATTCCTTAAAACAATGGTAACCCGTGCGCCACAGTACGGTATCAGGCTTCCTGACCGTGAACTGGCTTGCGCCCCGATCGAATCGGAGACCGGGCAGGCCTATCTCGGCGCGATGCGTGCTGCCATCAACTGTGCATTCGCCAACCGGCAGATCATCACTCACCTCACCCGGCAGGTGTTTGCGGAAGTCCTTCCCGGGGCAACACTGACACTGTTCTATGACGTATCACACAATACTTGCAAGGTAGAGGAACATGTCATCGACGGCCAGTCGCGGCGGTTGTATGTACACCGCAAGGGGGCGACGCGTGCCTTCGGGCCCGGCCACCCGGATCTGCCGGCAGCCTTTCGCGAGTCCGGCCAGCCCGTGTTGATCGGCGGTTCAATGGGGACTGCTTCACATGTACTCGCCGGTAATACGGAATCTGAAAACCTGTCATTCTCCTCGGCATGTCATGGCGCCGGGCGCGCCATGAGCCGCCACAAGGCGCACAAAATCTGGAGCGGACGCCAGGTCATCGACCGTCTGTATGAGCAGGGCATCATTATTCGCAGTCCCTCCTCACGCGGCGTGGCCGAGGAGGCGCCAGGCGCCTACAAGGATGTCAATACCGTGGTCGACGCGGCGGATAAAGCAGGCCTGGCGCGCAAGGTTGCCCTGTTAAAGCCTGTTGTCTGCATCAAGGGATAACGTCAACTGATCAACGCATCCTGCTGTCATTTAAGACACTTATCCATGAGAAAACAGCACAGGCATATCCATATCGGCACCTCGGGCTGGTCCTATGATCACTGGAAAGGACCGTTCTACCCGGGAGACCTGCCCGGCAAGCAGATGCTGGAATACTATGCACAGCACTTTCGAAGCGTGGAGATCAACAGTTCTTTTTATCGCCTCCCGGACAAGAAGACCTTGCAGCACTGGTACGCATGCACCCCGGATGACTTCCTGTTCACTGCCAAGGCCAGCCGCTACATCACTCACATGAAAAAGCTCATGGAGCCACAAAAAACCGTGCCCCCCTTCCTGAACAGAATCAGCATACTGGAAGACAAGCTCGGCCCCATCCTGTTCCAGCTGCCGCCGCACTGGCGCTTCAACGCAGAGCGGCTGAGCACCTTTCTGGACAGCCTGAGTAATGATTTCCGTTATGCCCTCGAGTTCCGGGACCAGAGCTGGCTGAACCGGCAGACCTTCGAACTGCTTGCCCGACACAATATGTCATTCTGCATCTACGAGCTGGAAGGATTCACTGCGCCAGAGGAAATTACTGCCGATTACATCTATGTGCGACTGCACGGACATGGCGATGCATACCAGGGCAGATACTCTAGCAAGGCCCTGTCCGGCTGGGCCGGGACCTTTACGGACTGGGCACAGCAGGGAAACACGGTTTATTGTTACTTCGACAACGACCAGCTTGGTTACGCTGCAAAAAATGCCGGGCAGCTACAGAAAATCCTGTCACAGTAACCGCCATGGATAACCCGCGCAGTACCTGCCCGCGACTACTGATTCATAGATGCGTAAATATAGTTGAGGCGTTGAAGTGATATATTTATGTTGAATCGTTCGGCTAACAGTTTTTGTGCATCTTCCGACGATTCAGGAAATGGTGTCATGCGTTTCAAAAAACCTCTAACGTCTTCGTTTACCGCCCATGGATAAATCAGCCAGCGCCACCTGACGACTCTCATGGCAAAATAATCTGCAGAAATGCAGCTGACAGTCTTTTCGTGCATAACGGCAGTGCGCACCTCTGCGGGCTGGAATGTCTGCAGGTGTTCAGTGGCGGCGACCAGCGTATCGCCCGTATCGTTGACATCATCGACCAGCAGCACCTTAAGATCCCGAATATCGGCCTTGAGCGGATAGCGGATAATCGTCTGCTCCTGCTGGTTTGCGCCCGAAAGATAATGCTCAATCTTGATACTGGTCAGGTCCATGATATCAAGGTAATCACATAACAGTCGGGCCGGCACATAACCACCACGACCGATGGCGACGATCAGATCAGGGCGGTAGCCCGACTCCAGGATCAATGCCGACAGGCGCTGACACAGCCGCTGTACCGCTGACCATGAAATCAACTCGCAGCGCATTTTTTCCGCCATATATAGTCCTTGAAAATATAACAGCCGCTCGCCGGTCAATATTCCCGCACAGCACATTGCCCGCTAATCACAACATACCGCACCACCTGACCTTGCCGTAACGGAAGGCCGTTCTTTGACTCCGGTCAACACATCAACCCGGTAATTGTGTATTAATTACACAGTGGAAACAATTATTGGGCACCGAGGACACATGCAGATCGTAAAAGGACAACGCAAGTATCTTTCAGCATGGTTGCTGATTTATGCATGGCTACCCGGCCATGTAATGAAAACCGACTAGCAGGTAATTACCATGACCAGCGAAGCAGACCCCATCATTGATTCGTGGTATCACCACCCGGAAAAGGCGCAGAAATTCAAGGTCACTGCACTTGATGATCACGCCGCGACTGTAGAGATCCAGTATTTCGATGGCAGTATCGGCGAACTGGATCTCGACACCTGGTATGGCCTCGATATTGAACGCATCGAGGAACCCGAGGACTGGACCGGCCCCATGGACAATGTTGAAAAGGATGATCTGAACCCGGTGGGCACCGAGATGCGGCGCGAGGACTGGGAATCGCCCTACCAGGAAGTGGATGAGAAACGCCGTGCCGGGCACAGAAACCCGGGGGAGGAATCAGAGGAACCGGGCGACGACTGGGCCGAAGGTAGACCGCAAGAGGAACCCCGGGAAGAGCAGGATTGATCCGGCATTACTGATGTCCTTAAGGGAGGAAATCCCGGCTATTCCCCCTCGCGTTCGATATTGCAGCAATGGGCATCACGCTCCATGCCTGCCTGCCCCGCAGCTGTTGACGGGCCCAGTATTTCGCCAGTTACAGGGTTGGGCCGGAAGGTGGTACAGCCTTTCAGTCCATGGTTATAGGCCACACGGTACAAATCCTGGAAATCATCAAAGGCATAGTCCTCTGGCACATTAATCGTCTTGGAAATGGCACTGTCCACAAAGGGCTGTAATACCCCCTGCATCTCCAGATGTGCACCCGGCGGCAGCGAACGGCTATCGACAAATTCGGCCGGAAGATCCTCTGTATTACCGCCCTGTTCCCTCCAGGCCCGTAATGCATAATCTTCCAGCTCGAAGAGTTCATACCCCCCATCACGGTTAAGCACCTTCCGGGAAAGCCGGAAGTCGAACACCGGTTCAATACCACTGGAAACGTTGTTGGCCAACAGGCTGATTGTCCCGGTTGGAGCAATGGCCGTCAGGTGACTGTTGCGTATGCCATGTTCCGCTATCCCGGTACGAATGTCTTCCGGCAGTGATTGGACAAATCGGCTTTTGAGGTAGGCCTCCCGTTCGAAGAACGGAAAGCAGCCTTTTTCACGGGCCAGCTCGATGGAACTTCGGCAGGCCGCATGACAGATCGTCTCCATCACCCGGGCTGCCTCTTGCCGTGCCGACGTCTCTCCGTAATGCAGCCCGAGCATGATCAGGGCATCGGCCAGCCCGGTAATGCCAAGGCCAATGCGACGACTGCCCTGGGCCTGCAAGGCCTCCTTTTCCAGCGGAAATTCCGAACAGTCGATCACATTGTCCAGCAAACGCGTGGCAATCCCGACAGTGTCCCGAATGGCTTCCAGATCCAGCCGGGCCCTTTCAGTAAACGGATTAAGAACAAACCGGACAAGATTCACGGAACCCAGGTTACATGCTCCGTAAGGGGGTAACGGAATCTCGCCGCAGGGATTGGTCGTGGTGATGGATTCCCGGTAGGCAAGATTATTGAATTCATTGATGCGGTCCACGAACAACACACCCGGTTCAGATGTGTCGTAGGTCGCACGCATGATGCGCTCCCACAGCTTGCGCGCTGGTCGCCGGGCCAGCACCCGGCAGTAAACGGGTTCATTAAAACCGGGCCACCGGCACATCACGGTTTCTGCGTTGATATCCTGTTCCAGTGAATCATCGGGAAATACCAGCGGCCAGTCCATGTCAGCCTCGACCGCATCCATGAACGCATCGGTAACCTGGACTGACAGGTTGAAATGGCGCAAATGTCTGGCCTCGCGCTTGGCATCAATAAAGGTCTCGATATCCGGATGGTCACAGCGCAGGCTGGCAATCATGGCGCCACGGCGCGCACCGGTGGACAACACCGTGGTGCACATGGCGTCCCATATATGCATGAAGGACACCGGGCCTGAGGCGATACGCCCGGTTGACCTGGCCACGCAGTTCCCGGGACGCAGGGTGGAAAAATCGTAGCCCACGCCACCCCCTGCCTGCATGGTCAGCGCGCCTTCCTTAAGGGCCTCAAAGATGCTTTCCATGTCATCCTCGATCAGCCCCATCACAAAACAGTTGAACAGTGTAACGCGGCGATCGGTCCCCGCACCTGCCAGGATGCGGCCACCCGGCAAAAAGTGGAAGCCACGAAGGACCCCATAAAACGCTGCTTCCCAGCGGCCCTGCCCAGCAGTTTCGGCAGCAGCCACCGTTCGGGCCACACGCCGCCAACTCTCCTCGATGCCGCCCTCCGGCACCTTGTCCCCTTTCAACCACCGGTATTTTGTTTCCCAGATATGACGTGCAATGGGTGTGGTTAACCAGGCATGATTACTGTCGTCACCCCTCGTCATAACATCGGTTACTGCCCGGACACTGCTGGCTCGCGCGGATGTTGCGTGTCTGTAGCGATCAGCGCCTGGATCTGGTCTGCCTCGAGGACCTCCTGATGCAGCAATGCCTCGGCCAGGGTATCGAGTTGTTCGCGGTGCTCCGAGAGGGTCTCCTGCGCCTTTTGCTCAAGCTCCCCGACCAGGCTGCACACCTCGTCATCAATCAGTTGCGCCGTGTGCTCACTGAAGTCACGCGCCTGTGCCATCTCACGCCCGAGAAAGATGTGTTCTTCGCCACGCCGGAAGGCGACCGGTCCCAGCTTCTCGCTCATACCCCACTGGCTGATCATGCGCCGCGCCAGTATGGTGGCCTGCTTGAGGTCGTCCTCGGCACCACTACTGACTTCACCGAATACGATCTTCTCTGCAATCCTGCCACCCAGCATTATCGTTATACGGTCCCTGAGGTAACTTTCCGACAGGGTATAGCGCTCCTCTTCCGGCATCAGTTCGGTCGCACCCAGCGCCCGGCCGCGTGGAATAATCGTGACCTTTGCAAGCGGATCCGTATGCGGCAGCAGGCAGGCCAGCAGCGCATGACCGGACTCGTGACAGGCTACGCGCTTTTTCTCCTCTTCGTTGAGCACGGTTTCCTTTTCTGCGCCCAGCACGATCTTGTCGCGCGCCTTGTCGAGAATACTCGCGTCGACCTTTTCCATATTTGTGCGCCCGGCCAACAGTGCCGCCTCATTCATCAGATTCTCCAGATCTGCACCCGAGAACCCCACGGTACGGGCCGCGATATTCTCCAGGTCGACATCATCGGCAAGTGGTATATCGCGGGCATGCACTTCAAGTATCTTCAGCCGTGCCTCCCTGCGCGGCAATTCCAGCGTAATCTTGCGGTCAAAACGACCGGGGCGCAGTAATGCCGGATCGAGTACATCAGGACGGTTGGTCGCTGCCAGCACAACAACCGTCTGCTCCGGCTCGAAGCCATCCATCTCGGCCAGAATCTGGTTCAGTGTCTGTTCGCGCTCGTCATGGCCACCGCCCAGGCCGCTGCCACGTACCCGTCCGACGGAGTCTATTTCATCAATAAAGATGATAGAGGGGGCCTCTTTCTTGGCGCTATCAAACATGTCGCGCACACGGGAAGCGCCCACACCCACAAACATCTCGATAAACTCGGAACCACTGATACTGTAGAACGGCACATCGGCCTCGCCGGCAACTGCCTTGGCCAGCAGCGTCTTGCCGGTGCCGGGCGGCCCCATGAGCAGGATACCCTTGGGGATCTTTGCACCCAGCTTCCGAAAGCGTTCGGGCTCCTTGAGAAAATCGATAATCTCGTGCAGGTCGCGTTTGGCGTTCTCCAGGCCGGCGACATCATCAAAACCGATTTCCATGCTGCCCTTGCGAAAACGCCTGGCCTTTGACTTGCCGAAGCCGAACATCTCTCCCGGCCCGCCACCCAGCATGCGTTCCTGCATCTTGCGGGAAGCGTAAAAGAACAAGCCGATAATCAGCAACCACGGCAGCATGTTGATCAATGCGCTTGCCCACCAGGACATCTGCTCCGCCTCGGCACGCACCTCGACACCGTGACTCTCCAGTAACGGGATCAGAGCAGGATCGTCCACTGGTGGCAACACGGTTTTGAACATCAGGGGTGCTGGTTGTGACTTCTGCACACCCACTCTCGCCGGTGCAGCCGGTTCCTCCCTGACCGGGCCGAGGAATTCACCAAGCACCGTCTGCCCCTTGAAGACCACACTCGCCACCTGTTCCTCGCGAACACGATCCTTGAACTCGGTGTACGCCAGCTCCTGGCGCTCCGGCGCCTGGCTAACACCAAACCAGTACCAGGAAAAAGCCACCAGTACCACGATCCAGACGATATAGCGCCACAGCGGCAGCGGCGTCTGCCACGGATTGAGGGAGGGCCCGGATTTATCGGGCATGGGCTGTTCTGCCATTCGCTTCATACCTCGACTGCAGGGAATGAAATAATCATTACCTGCTGTTTTTTCTATATTAACTCTAGACCTGCCTGCCTGTACTTTATTTGATCGTCGTCATGTACAGCTGCATTTATTACCCTAGAATCAAGATACAAGGTTCTCATGTTACACGTGATAGTGCTACGCAAGTCTGCAGGCGGAGAATATACAAATGGAACTGAAAGCCTTCCCGGAACCGGTTTTCGACCGCATGGTTGAGCTGCGGCGATCTTTTCACAGGCATCCTGAACTGGCATTCGAGGAGGAACACACGGCTGAATTAATCATCAGGGAACTGGATAGCCTCGGGATTCCCTGCGAATACGGCGGCAAGGGAACCGGTGTCATCGGGAAGCTGCACACAGGAAACGACAGGCCAACCATTGCCCTGCGTGCCGATATGGATGCATTGCCCGGCGCTGAAAATACAGATCAGCCTTTTGCATCTACCATCGAGGGCAAGGTGCACGCGTGTGGACATGATGCCCACATGTCGATGGTACTGGGCGCAGCATACTTGTTAAGTGAGTCACCTCCGGATATCAACACCTGTTTTGTTTTCCAGCCTGCTGAAGAAAGGGGTGGCGGCGCACGAACGGTACTCGCTTCGGGCGCCCTTGATAATGTCACTGCAATCTTTGGCGCTCATGTAACACATCACTATCGGGTCGGCGAGATCATGGTTGCCGATGGCGTCATCACGGCACAGTCCGATCGATTCGCCATCCAGGTTCGCGGCAAGGGGGGTCACGGTGCACGGCCGCATGAGGCAACGGATGCAGTGGTAACTGCCGGCCTGTTGATCACGGCATTGCAAACCCTGGTTTCCCGGGAAATAGACCCGGTGCATCCCTCTGTAGTCACCATCGGCAGGATTGAAGCTGGCACGGCGGCCAATGTAATCGCAGAAACCGCAACGCTGGAAGGCAGCATCCGCACCACACTACCGGATGTTCGCGAACATATTCATAAAGGGATCAGGCGTATGGCGCGGGGTCTTGAGGAACTGCACAATGTTTCGCTGGATGTTCAGATAGATGAAGGCTATCCACCCGTTGTCAATACCAGTCGTGAAGCTCAACTCGCCTATCGTGCCGCCCGCAGCGTGGTCGGTGAAAAAGGCCTGATGCAGCTGGACCATCCCAGCATGGGTGCCGAGGATTTTTCATACTACCTGGAGCGCATTCCCGGTTGCTATGTCCGGTTCGGTGCCCGATCGGGCAATATGAAGTACATCCCCCTGCACAGCCCGTCTTTTGATATTGACGAAGGCGTGCTTCGTGTAGGGGCCGCCTTCTTCGACCAGGTTGTACGAGACGCCGTCCTCGAATACCCGGGACCAGGAAAATGAGTGTTGCATTTCACCCCTCCGACGGATTCACGGTTGGAATGGAGATGGAATTCCAGCTGGTCGACAAACAGAACCTGGACCTGGTAGACGGCATTTTGCCGCTAATGGATCTTTACCCGGGAAGCGTCAATATCAAACCGGAGATGATTCAGAACACGGTCGAAGTCGCTTCCAACCCCTGCAAGGACACCGTGGAACTGGAACACCACATGCAGTCCCTGGTTTCAGAGCTTATCGCCCGGTGTGAAGAACTTGGAATGCGACTGTGCGGGGCCGGCACACATCCCTTCTGCAAACGACTGGCCGCCATCACACCAAAGCCACGTTACCAGTCCATGGAACGGGCCGCCGGTCTGCTGATTCACAACCAGGTAACCTTTGCGACACATGTTCATATGGGCATGCCTTCAGGAGATGAGGCCATCAGGCTTATGCACGAGCTCAAGGTCTATCTCCCTCTGTTGATCGCCCTGTCGGCTAACTCCCCTTTCTGGCATGGCAATGATACCGGCTACGCCGCATACCGCCACCGCATCCTGGCATCGAGCCGCAATTATGACATCCCCCCTGACTTTGCTGACTGGATAGCATTCGAGCGATTTTTCATGACCATGAAGCATGCCAGGGTCATCGAAGGGATCAACGACATACACTGGCATATTCGTCCCCGGCCGCACCTGGGCACCCTGGAAGTCAGGATTATGGACGCTCAACCCACGGTTTTCGAAGCGGTCAGTCTCGCTGTATTTATCCAGGGACTTGCCTTGTTTCTGCAAGAAACCCGGAATGGGCATGAAGATGACAAACCACTGCAGCCACTCTCCTGGTGGTCACTGAAAGACAACTGCTTCATTGCCTCGCGATTCGGGATCGACGCACAGTTTATCGTCAATGAAAGAGGAGATATCGAACCGTTGCGTGATGTCGCCCTCAGGACACTGGAACTGATCTCGCCATTCACCGATTCGGCAACAGCACAGCCACATCTCGAGCACTTGCGCAAAATGATAGATGACGGGCTGCCCTATACCCGTCAACGTGCTGTTCTGCATGACACCGGATCTGTTGAGGAAGTAGTGCATGCCCTGGCACTGGAACTGGCACATGAAGCAGGCAGGGAGGCGGCCCACGTTACCGGCGGATAGCCGAATTTTACTGCTGGCGCGTCCCGGCAGGTTGACTACATCACCGGACAGATCTTCATTACATGGCATTTACCGTGAACAGTACAGTCGACATCGACATCTCGACCAAGGTTGCCTTTCTTCGCCAGTCTGCGTCATACCCCGGGCATCCTTCCGGGATCGATGTTATTCAAACCCATATGTCCTGGGTTTTCCTGGCCGACCGCCTTGTCTACAAACTGAAAAAACCCGTACGTTTCGAGTTCCTGGACTTCAGCACCCTGGAGCGCCGCCATCATGATTGCCTGGAAGAGGTGCGCCTGAACCTGCGTCTGGCGCAGGGTGTTTATCTCGGTGTGACCCCCCTGACGGTGGATGCAGCCGGCCGGCTTCACCTGGATGGCGAGGGGGAACCCGTCGACTGGCTGGTCAAGATGCGGCGACTGCCGCGTGAAAGCATGCTGGACCACGCAATTACTACCGGCCGGGTAGATGAAGCCAGGGTACGTGCTTTTGCACAGATACTGGCCGGGTTTTATCAACACGCAGACCCGGTGAGCATGACGCTGAACGCTTATCGACAACGCTTCGAACAGGAGATTCATGCCAACACGACTGCTTTGTCAGAACCCGGTTACGCTCTCCCACACCGCCAGATCACCATGATCAAGCAGGCGCTCCAGCAATTTTTGTCTGATAAACCGGAGCTTTTCGATGCCCGGATAAAGGGGCAAAAGATCGTGGAGGCCCATGGCGATCTGCGCCCCGAACATATTTGTCTCATCGACCCCCCGGTGATCATCGACTGCCTGGAATTCAACCGTGCATTACGCATCCTGGATCCAGCCGATGAACTGGCCTTTCTGGCACTGGAGTGCGAACACGCCGGAGCACCGCACATTGGCGAGATCGTATTCGAGACCTACCGGCAGCTAACCGGTGACGACCCTGCGCAATCGCTGGTGTGCTTCTACAAGGCGCTGCGGGCACAACTCAGGGCCAAACTGTCCATCCGGCACCTTGACGATCACGATGCCGGTGAACACGACAAGTGGGTACAGCGCGCCAGTGACTATCTCCAGCTTGCGGAGCACTATGCCGGCAAGCTCGAAGAATAGCGGCCGCCCGGTACAGGCTGCTGTGTGCCCTACACGGCAAGGAGATCCACGACTGAAGCGCCGGAATGAATACGTTTAATCGCTTCGGCAAACAGCGGTGCAGCACTCAGGACTTCGAGCTTTTCACGTAAAGCGCCTGCATGTAAACGGAATGGCGGGACGCTATCCGTGACTACTACCTTTTCCAGTTCAGCTACAGCCAGGATTTCATCGGCACCATCGACGCACAATCCATGCGTGGCCACAGCACAAATCCCGTGTGCCCCGCGCTCATGGCAGGCCCTCACGGTACGTGCAATCGTCCCGCCACTGACAATCATATCGTCCAGGATGATTGCAACCCTGCCTTCCACATCTCCGACCACAGCCTCGCCGCTGACGACACCCGCGCTGCGCTTTTTTTCCATGAACGCGCCTGCTACAGGATTGCCCGTTTTTTGTTCCAGCGCCTCTCTAAAATGCTCGGCCCGCTTGACTCCACCCACATCGGGGGAGACAACGACCAGCTCGTGATCCGCACGGGATGCGAAATATTCTACGAACAACTTCTTTGCTTCCAGGTGTTCGCTTCGGCAACGGAAAGCATTCTGGTAAGCCGCCAGATCATGCACATCCATGGTCACCACGCGGTCCACACCTGCCGCTTCAAGGAGAACGGCCACATAGCGGGTGGTAACCGGGTCGCGGGACTTGGTCTTGCGGTCCTTGCGGGAATAACACAGGTAGGGGATCACCGCGGTAACGCGCGCGGCCGATGCATCCTTGAGTGCACCGATAAAGAACAGCAGGCGCACCAGCTTGTCATTTACCGTTTGCTCGCTATCACCGTATAGTGACTGGATAACAAAGACATCCCTGCCTCGAACATTCTCCAGCGGGCGGGCCTTATGCTCACCGTCTTCGAATTCCCGCTCCTCGTGCCCGGCGAGCGGTGTACCCATGGACTCTGCGACACGTTCGCCAAGGGCGCGGCTGCTGTTGAGCGCAAAAACAAGCAGGTTATTCCTGGTCACTGCACAGGGCCACGCAGGTGTTTCAGGAACCAGTCACGCGCCAGGGCCGCCACCTGCTCCAGCGTGCCCGGCTCCTCAAACAGGTGCGTCGCACTCTCGACAATCTCCACATGGCACGGGGCTTTCAGGGCAGCTTCCGCCGCGCGGTTCATCCCGATAACCTGAAAGTCCAGCCCGCCCACAATCAGCAGGGTCGGTGACTGTACCTTTGGCAAGGCCGCCATGGCCAGGTCAGGACGTCCACCGCGCGAGACCACGGCAGCAACCCTGTCAGGTCGCTCCGCCGCCGCATTCAATGCCGCTGCGGCGCCCGTACTGGCACCGAAAAGGCCAATCGGCAGCTGATTGACCGCCGTTTCACCGCCCAACCAGTCCAGCGTCGCGACCATCCTTCTGCTCAGCAGATCAATGTCAAAGCGCAGTTCCCGGGTCTGGACATCGATCACGTGTTCCTCGGCCGTGAGCAGATCGAACAGCAGTGTGGCCAGCCCCCCGCTGTTCAATACCCCGGCAACATAACGGTTACGGCTGCTGAAGCGGCTGCTGCCGCTACCGTGAGCGAACACGACAATTCCCTGTGAACCCCCGGGGACCATGAGATTGCCGTCCAGCGTGACCTCGCCGGCCTGTACGGTCACCTCCGAAGACTGCACTATGCGCTGTTCGCTGGTCATGTCTCCTCTTCCGCCGGTTCATTCCACGCCACGCCAAGCATGTAACGCACGTCTTCATCACTGACCTGTGAGAAGTCCGTATACCACAGGCCGATGGCCTGGAAAGGGTGGGGTTCGGCAAGGCATACCACCTCATCGACTTGCTCACGCAGTAGCGCGATCGTGTCCACTGGCGCCACCGGCACTGCAACAACGATGTGTGCAGGCTCCTGCGCACGGACCGCCTCAACCGCAGCGCGCATGGTCGCACCGGTTGCCAACCCGTCATCCACCAGGATGACATATCGACCCGCGAGGTCCGGCCACGGGCGGTCACCACGGTAAAGCTGCTCCCTGCGCTTCAGTTCCCTGCCCTCTTTCTCGGCGACCCGTTCGATCGCCTGCCGGGAGATTGCAAGGGCCCGTACCACATCCTCGTTCATGACCCTGCCACCCCCGCTCGCTATGGCCCCCATGGCCAGTTCTTTCTGCCCGGGCGTCCCCAGTTTTCTTACCAGCATCAGGTCCAGCTGCGCGCCAAGGGCGTTGGCGACTTCCAGGGCAACAGGTACGCCTCCACGCGGCAAGGCCAGCACAATGACGTCATCACGATCGCGATATACATGTAATGCTTCTGCAAGCGCCTGGCCGGCAACTTCCCGATTCGCGATGGGTAACTCCATGTCAGTCCGCCGTGTCCATGTCATTGTGTTTCTCCCTGATCACAAAGCGTGTATCCAGGGCTTCCAGTTTCTCGACGATGCCGGTGTATTCCAGTTCGTCCATGGGCAGCATGGCCGCGCCGAAGAAACCCTGGCGGCGCATGTCCAGTGCTTTCCTGGACACACTGTCGCGCACCGTATCCCAGAACGGGTGGGCGAACACATCCACGGCCTCGGTCAGTATCCCCTCGTGCATGGCGAATGCGGCACAGCTCACTACCGGGGGACCATCAAAATAACTGATGCCCGAGTTAAGCTGCACCGGCATCAGCGGCATCTGGTGCGAGCCGCGCATGGCGCCGGCAACATAGGGACCGACAGCATAAGGCGCCACGATCTCGCCGGTAGCCGGGAATGTTTTCTGAACCCGCACCAGCATGACCGGATCATCCTTGCCGGTGTACTTGCCGGCGATGTTGTGTAATCGGGACGTGGAGAGCGAGACCGCCTGTCCCCCGTCGGCCCGCGACCAGATCGATTCGATCACATAGCGTTCTGGATTGCGCAATAACGTCGCAATGTCGTACAGGTCCTCGGGTGCATTCAACTCGATAACACGATCCCCTTCGGTATTACTGACGTCCATGATGACAAAGCGGAAGCCCTTATCCATGGGCGGGGAGAGCATCAGCCCCGGCGTGTTCATGGGGTCAGCAAACGCCAGATAGAGTGCCAGGTTGTAACAGCCGGGATCGGTCTTGTCAGCGGCAAAAAAAAGGAACGGCTCGTTGGGACGCTCCTCGAATTCCATCTCCGCAACTGCCGGCCCCATCCCACGCACATTGCCGGAAAAGGCTTCCTTGAGCAGATCCTGACCGGCACCGTACAGGCCCTGCTTCCTGGCGACCTCGGTACCTGCCATGAAGGCCTCCCACGCCAGCTTGTGGATGGCCCCATCACCAACACCGCGTTTATGGGTCATGAGAATGGCGATATCGTCGCCCGTATGGCTGATATAGCTGTCGATTAACAGCGCTTTGCCATGTTCCGTCACCTGCGCACGAACTGTCTCCAACAGCCGCTGTGACGGGCTGATATGGCCACCAATGGAGCCAATGTCTGCCTTGATAATACTGAGCGTAATGTCCATAGCTGTACCCCTTGCACCTGCACACCACACATATCCCTCTATATAGCAGAGACTAGCTAATCCCGGGGCGACCTGTATTGACAGGGATCAATGAAGGCCAGGCATATCACACAGATAATAGGCTGGCACTTACTGACCGAAGGAGTACGACACAGCCATGACGCATGGTGAACCCGGGATCCCGCCGGGTGTTCAACCCGAACTGCCACCGCAGGAGTAGTTACGACCTTGCCGGAACCCGTCTCCTCTCCGACTGTGCACCCGAGCAGGCTTTCCCAATAAATATGGAGATCCATCTTGACGATCGGAGTTCGCAACCGGGACAATTGACTATCGGTGTTGTCCCACCGTCGGCCGCACAACAGCGAGCCAAGTGAGGAGCACACATGAGTGACCTCGACCTCGCCATCATCGGCAACTGTTCATTTGGTGGTCTGATCGACCGCAACGGGAGGCTGGTCTGGGCTTGTCTGCCCCATTTCGACAGCGACCCCATCTTCTGCCGCCTGCTCGACGATGGCGGCGGCGGTGGCGAGGAATCCGGTTTTTTTGACGTTACGCTCGAAGGCCAGGTGCGTAGCGAGCAGCACTACATTCACAACACGGCGATACTGGTCACGACCCTGTATGACGCCAACGGCGCCGCCGTGGAAATCACCGACTTCGCACCGCGCTTCAGGCGACTGGACCGTTCGTTCCGGCCAATGGCGATGGTGCGGAAAGTGAACCCGCTGAAGGGCTATCCGCGGGTCCGTGTCAAGCTGCGCCCTGCTCACGGCTATGGCACAGACCGGCCGCACACCACCCGGGGCAGCAACCACATCCGCTATGTCATGCCCCACCTGACACTGCGCT
>JAOUBY010000144.1 GCA_029860045.1 Gammaproteobacteria bacterium
TATACCCGTGGTGAGGAAGTCAGCCGCCCGTTCGATGACCTGATCGCCGAGGTGGCAGGGTTGGCAGGGCAGGGTGTGCGCGAGGTGACGCTGCTGGGTCAGAACGTGAATGCCTATCGCGGCGTGATGCATGACGGCGAGATTGCCGATCTTGCCTTGCTGATTACTTTTATCGCTGCCATCGACGGGATTGACCGGATTCGCTATACCACATCGCACCCGCTGGAGATGAGCGACAGCCTGATCAATGTATACGCCGAGGTGCCGGAACTTGTCGGGCACCTGCACTTGCCGGTGCAGTCGGGATCGGACCGCATCCTTGCCGGGATGAAACGTAATCACACGGCGCTGGAATACCGCTCCATCATTCGCTGTCTGCGTGAGGTGCGTCCGGGCATCAGCATTTCGTCGGACTTCATTATCGGTTTCCCTGGTGAGACCGATGGCGATTTTGAACAGACCATGGAACTGATCGAGGACATCGACTTTGACCATTCATTCAGTTTCATCTACAGCCAGCGCCCTGGCACCCCGGCGGCCGCATTGCCGGATGATGTGCCGCTCGCGGTGAAGAAGCAGCGCCTTGCCCGTTTGCAACAGCGCATCACAGAGATGGCCGCTGATATCAGTGCGGCCATGATCGGTACCGTGCAGCGGGTGCTGGTGGAGAAGCCGTCGCGCAAGGATGTCGCGCAGTTGAGTGGTCGTACGGAAAACAACCGGGTGGTCAATTTTGATGCTGACCCTGATCTGATTGGTCAGTTTGCCGATGTGCTGATTACCGAGGCACTGCCGAATTCATTACGTGGCGAGGTGGCCGTTATGGCGTCAGAGCCGGTTGCATTGTCCTCAGCGCAGAGGGCCTCTTGAACGCGCAAGTGCATTCTGTCGATTTTGCCCTGGAACCTGACGACAATGAACGCCTGGCCGAACTGTGTGGACAGTTTGATGCACACCTGCATCAGCTGGAGCAGCGGCTAGGGGTCGAGATCAATAGTCGTGGCAACCGTTTCCGTATCATTGGCGAAAGTGAAGCGGTTGAGCGTGCGCGGGGGATTCTGGAAGGCCTCTACCGGGAGACCGCCAGCGAAAAGCTGACACCGGAAAAGATTCATCTCAGCCTGCATGGCTCAGGCGGGGCAGGGCCGGGCGATACCGCACCGGATGAGGGTGCCGGAGTAGTCATCAAGACGCCGGGCGGCATGATCACGCCGCGTGGTCGTAACCAGAAGCATTACCTGCACAGTATCCTGCAGCATGACCTCAACTTCGGGATCGGCCCGGCCGGTACCGGCAAGACCTTCCTCGCGGTGGCCTGTGCGGTACAGGCACTGGAACAGGAGAAGGTCAGTCGCCTGGTGCTGGTGCGCCCGGCGGTCGAGGCCGGCGAGCGGCTTGGCTTTCTGCCAGGTGACATGACCCAGAAGGTAGATCCCTATCTGCGTCCCCTGTATGACGCCTTGTATGAAATGCTCGGTATCGACAAGGTCGCCAGGTTGATCGAACGCAATATTATCGAGGTTGCGCCGCTGGCGTTCATGCGCGGGCGCAGCCTCAATGATGCCTTCATTATTCTCGATGAAGGGCAGAACACCACGGTTGAACAAATGAAGATGTTTCTGACGCGTATAGGCTTTGGTTCAACCGCCGTGGTAACCGGTGACATTACCCAGATCGACCTGCCCAAGCACACCGAGTCCGGGCTGCGCCAGGTCATCGATGTGCTGAAGGACAGCAAGGGCATCAGCTTCAGCTTCTTTTCCTCGCAGGACGTGGTGCGTCATCCGCTGGTGCAGCGCATCATAAATGCCTACGAGAATCACGATCGTTCAGAACGGGGCGCTTCCTGATGTCGGGCATGAAATTACAAGGTGGACAGGGTGTGACGGTGCAGTACGCGGTAGCGACAGAAGGTGTGCCTGATGAGCAGGATATTCGCACGTGGGCCGGGCTCGCATTACAGGAGGCGGGTGAGGAACGCGAGGTCGTGGTGCGGATTGTTGATGAGGCCGAAATTACTGCACTTAATCGTCAGTATCGCGGCAAGGATGGGCCGACCAACGTGCTGTCATTCCCCTGTGAAGGTTTTCCCGGTGTTGCGACGGAGCTGCTCGGTGACGTGGTGATTTGTGCGCCGGTGGTGGCTGGCGAGGCGGTGACGCAGGGCAAGTCGCCGCAGTCGCACTGGGCGCACCTGGTCATGCACGGTGTGCTGCACTTGCTGGGCTACGACCACCACACCGACGCCGAGGCGCAACACATGGAATCACGCGAAATTGCGCTACTGTCCGAGCTTGGTTATTCCGATCCGTATTAACGGTGCGCCTGA
>JAOUBY010000040.1 GCA_029860045.1 Gammaproteobacteria bacterium
GACTGTCGGCTTCCGCAACAGCGGGCATAAATGCCTCGATAGCGGCCAGTAGCGGCGGCGTGACAGCTATGGCCCTGTCGCTCTTGCCACTGACATGGATTACAAGCGCATCTTTATCGATATCGCTCCACTGCAGGTCGCTGACCTCGAAGGCCGTCAGGCCGGAAAGTAAACACGCAATCAGTAAACGGACGTCCGGACCAGCAACCCTGAACAGTTCTTCCACCTCAGCCTGTGAAAGTTCACGAGGCAGTTGCAGCTCCAGCGCCGGTACGACAGTTGACTGTGGCAGAGGCACATCGGCCACCTGGCCCAGCATCCGGGTTTCCGGCGACGTCATAAACACCTGCTTGATGTCATGAGCCACGGAATGCCTGGCAGGCCGTGTCAGAAAATCATACAACAGAAGCAACAGCAAACCGGCCATCAACGAAGCCGCCACACTAATACCGGCATCACGCGCATAGTCAGGATAACCGGGACGCTCCGGCAGGAAGGCGGGCTCCTTGATCCTGACCTGCAGATACTGACTGCGGGTATTGACCTGCATCTGCAACTGGTGGTCCTGTACTTCACGATAAGTCGTTTCGAGCTGCAGCAGCTCTTCCTGCATTGCTTCATGTTCTGCAAACCGTGTGTTGAAATCCATGGTCTGCTGCTTGTGGTCATCCAGCTGACGCCGAAGACTCAGCACCGCTTGCCGTGCGCTTGCATAATCCTGCTCGGCCACGGCAAGCGCCTTCTGCTGGCCTTCATCGCGTTTGTTGCGGATTTCCTGCTCCAGTAGTTCGCGCTTTCTTTGCAGACCCTTGATCTTGGGATCGACCGACATGTAGCGCGGGGTGAACTCGCTTTCCAGCTCTTTTAGTTGCTCCTGTATTTCAACAAGCCGCTGCTCAAGGTTGGCGAGACCGTCCTGCCCGTTGGAATCCACCACGGGCCTCCCCTGAGCAATAGCGGCCCTGATGGCACCAAGATGCGACTGGGCGGCCACCTTCTCTTCATTGGCCTTGTTGAGTGAATCGCTCAAGCCCGAGAGCTTTCTCAGGGTGCGGTTCTCATCACGTTCCATGCTGACGATGTCATATTCCTTGCGGAACCGGTCGAGTGCCAGCCGCTTTTCCTCAACCTTGCTTTTCAATTCATCCAGTTGCTGATCGATCGCCGTCGTGTCTGACTCGGACTCCACCTTGATAGTGTCGCTATGTGCACTCTGGTAGGCCTCGGCCCAGGTGTTGATTGCCGCTGGAAGCAAGTATTTGTCGGGGCCTCTCGCAGTCAACTCAATCAGGTTGGTATTCTCGATCGATACCGCGGCAAGCATCTCCTGCAAGTCGGACAACGTGAGGTCCGGTGTATCGCTTAACTGACCGGCGCTGGATAATGTCTCCAGCACACCGGACAGGAGGGTGTGGCCGGTGAGAAACTGAAGCTCCAGCTCAACATGCTGTGCATTGGCCACATCACCCACCCGGTCATCGATAACGGGCGGGGTAACCAACAGGGTTGCACTGCTTTCGTAGATGGCAGGTCGCAGAAATGTATAGGAAAGGCTTATCGACAGGCTGATGATCACTGTCGACAGGAAAATGCGGATTCTCTTCCTGTTGCGGGCCAGTGCCACTGGATCGAAGCCGGAACCCTGACTGTCAGGATAGACTACCCCGTCCAGTGATTCTCTGTGAAACGGCAATCTTGGCATAGGCTCTACACTTCCAATAGTTGCCAGTCAGGCACAGGTTGCCGGGCTGAATTGCCATTATTATCAACAGGTGTCGGCCGCCAGGCATTGGAGCTTTATTGCAGAACGGCATGTGCCTGGAACAAGGGTTACCAGCCAGCATACTCTGCCCTTCTCTCACATCCAGGACTCACTTAAAATAGACAGTCGTTTCAGTCGTATCCAGTCTGATCAAGGATAGTGATGCATGTCGAATAAATCCATCATGGTAACCGACGGGGCCGGCCTTAAAAGCAGGCAGCTGGAGAACCCAACTGAGTAATCCGTGCAGCCGCAGACATACACATGCGCGTGCCACACAACGGTACAAGGCATTTCTCTACCTGGCGCTGACCCTGGGCTATATGGGCGGCATCTACTGGTTGTCTTCGCTACCCGGGGATATCGATCCCGCACAGACCGGGCTGAGCTATATCATCGCCTGGACATCCCCTGCCCTGCAGAACCTGTTGCACGTCCCGCTGTTCGGCCTGCTGGCATGGCTCTGGTACCGCACCCTGGGGGCCTGGAACATGCGTCACGTGCCCGCACTCACCATTTCATTCCTGCTGGTCGCGGGGTTTGGCGTATTCGACGAGTGGCATCAACTGCACGTACCCGGGCGCTATGCCTCGTTCACCGATATCGCGCTGAACTGCACCGGCGTGATGCTGGCACTGTGGTGGGCTCACCGCGGAAAGCGCGGTAACACGCGCCCGGAGATTGGCAACCGCCCTGCCGGGTGAGTTCACAATGTCGGCCGCAATTCAGGACCCGGCCAGCGTTGCCGTCAGCGCGACCGGGCCAGCAGGCTCTCCAGCTTGCAGAGACAGGCCAGCACCATGAGCCCGGTCCCAATCTGGAAAAGCGTCATGGTCGCGAAGCCGGAAGTGAGGTAATGGCCAAGCAGCCTCGCGACCCCGGCACCACCACACAGCAGTATCCCGGCCAGGGCAGAAATGTTGCCAATCAGCGTTATCGCTCGTTCCATTTTTCTCCCCCCGTGACAGTAAATATCATATGCAACGACTTACCAGCGCTAACATACGTCCCCGCGTTCTATCTTGCCAGCCCCGTCACTGCTGTGCCGTTGCCGCCGCAGTCGGCTTGCGGCGCTTCCAGCGCATGATCTGCTTGCGTGCCAGGTGTTTCAGCAGCAGTCCGGGCGGCATCCGCAGCCAGTGGGACCTTACGTAAAGCAGCCACTGTGCAATGGCAGTACCACGCTGCGGAAAGTCCGGATGGTCGGGCACCATGACCCATTCAATCAACCGGTCCATCAAGCGCAGGATAATACGCGGCGGCGCGCCCGCACAGATGTCTGTCATCGCCGTGGCCGGGATGTCAGCCCCGAGCAGCCGCTGCGTATAGCGCATGGCATAAAACAGCGGTCGCTGCAGATCCTGCTCATGGGCACGCTGTATCAACTCGCTCCAGAACGTGGCGCGTGCGCCAAAATGACCAAACAGATCAGCCAGGTCCACCAGGTCGCGCAGGCCGTTGATAAACTCACCGTCGTAGAATAAATGCACGGCGCTGTGCAACACCATGTCCACCGGCTGCAGCACCCGCAAGCGCCCGTCGGCAAGCGGGATGCTGTCCTGGAAGAGCTTTTCCGGATCCGGGTTGAGGCGACTGGTCAGCGGTGAAATGGTGTGATGGATATCCACCTCGAGGCCACGCTCCGGGTGACGCAAGGGGGGTAGCTCATGCATCCAGGTGCGGTAATAACGCTGATCATATTCTTCCAGTTTGACGCTTTCCCAGCCGCTACCAAGCAGGGTTTGCTCGACACTGTCCAGTGACGCTGCAGGCACCAGCAAGTCAACGTCCGACAACAGCCTTCCGCGCGCCGGCGGCAATTCAGCGAGTATGTAGGCACTGCCCTTGAGCAACACCAGCGGCACCCCACTGTCCTGCAATGCGGCAAGTATCCGGTTGATTTCCCAGCGCGCCGCTCGCTGACGATGGCTGACAAATACCCTGGCGGCGGCGAAGTGGTCCAGGACTTTGGCCGGCAGTTGCGACGTCAACCCCATTTCCTCCATAACCACGGCGAGACGTCCGAGCAGGCGTGTGTGCCGCGCCACGCGCAGCAGAAGGTCCCACCCCTCGACGCCCATTCCTGCAGCGTGTACCGGGTCACGCAGTGCTGCGAGCAGGATATCCGTACCGTGCTTGTCCATGCGACCGTACACCGTCATGCGTCGGCCAGCCGGTTCATGGCCCCGATGGCCTCGTCCAGATTGCTGTAGGAGAGGATGTAACAGTCACAGTCGCGCACCAGCCGCGTCACCCCCTGAAAACCCTGCAGCCCCAGCAACTGGTAGTTAAAAGAGTTATTCGCGAGCTTCATGAAGGCCTGCTGTTTACCGATCGATTCCAGCCGCAGCGGCGCACCGGCCCGGTACCGGGGGAATACCAGCCAGCCGGGCGGCGCCGGGATCGACGCCTGCTGCACGCAGGCATCAGAGCTACGCAGGTGTGCAACGGTCCCCTTGCGAGTGCCGTGGAAGTCCGGCCCAAGCTCCGTTTCCGGCGCAAAGTCACGGATGACCCCGATAGACCGGTTCTTCAGCGGCAACGGGCGCGGCAGCGGCATGAGTTGGCCATCCGCATGTCTCACCAGACCGAACTCGTCGGAAAACAACCGCCAGCCGCGGCTGACCAGCGCCGCACACAGGGTGCTTTTACCGCAACCGGGCCAGGCCGGCAGCAACAGAACCCGGCCGTTTCGTTCCACTGCCGCTGAATGCAGCATCAGGAACTGGTGTGCCTGCATGGCAATGCTCCAGTTCAGGCCCCACTCGAACAGGGGAAAGGCATGGCTCAGGGGGTACGGCAGAAACGGCGCCTGGCCGTCCAGCAGAAATTCAACCTGGGGATGCCACCAGCGGTGCAGACCACGTGGCCGTGTCATTCGCACATGGAAATCGGCAATGGCCGGATCCTGCGCTACCGGGAAATGCGCATAGAAGCGCTGCAACAGTTGCGCGAATTCTTTGATTCCGGAACGGACGTGGACGGTGAACGGACCGGTCTGGAGCTGAATCCCCGTCTCTGCCAGGCGGTGATGGAAATCGTCGACCGGGAGTTCAGCAAGCCTCACGGGGTTGACTCCTCCACCAGACCCACGGCCTGCAGCTGTTGCAGCAGCCGCGTGATATCCAGCACGAAGTGCTCCTCACAGGACTCATCCGTTTCCGCGCACAGGGCCTCGGCCAGCTGCCTGGCGGTGCAGGCGTATTCCCCGAGTTTCCGCAGTACGTGCGCGGTCAATTCCGGCAGCAGGTGGGTTTCTCCCGACAGGCTGTCGAAGACCGCGTGCTGCTCATCCCAGCTCTCCCAGTAGAGCACGTCGTTGGCAATTGTCGACCAACAGGATTCTGCTTCGGCCTGACTTGAAGCTTGCATGGGTCATCCAGCCGTTAATGTTCCCGGATCAGGGGCAATGGATATCAAGCGGCTCTCGGGAGCCGGCCATGGGATAACGACGGGAAGTATATAACCGGGTACGCCCGGGTGCATCACGACTGAAGCAAAATGCCGGATCTTGTGTCCTGGTCTTTAGTCCAGAAAATTGAAATCGGGGCACACCGAGGCCAGGCAGGAACCTCCGATCGGTGTTGCCCTCTGGTCCCTTATCAGGGTGATATGGGGGTAGTTGGTAGCGCCCGTTATCTCGCCATCATAAGACGTCACGTAGACCAGCAGGAGGACATCCTTGCCGGCGTCGATACCGGCGGCAGGGATTGTCGGTGTCACAGGGCCGCCGCCTTCATCCACACATTCCCAAATACCGGCCTTGTTGACACAGTAGAAGTTGGTTGCCGCAGCCCATGCCGTCGACTGGATTGTAGTATTGTTGGCGAGCACGCCACTTTCATCGTAACAGTCCCACCCCTGGATATCGTCCCAGGGGGCGGTTGAATCTGCATTCCTGATGCAGTACCAGATACTCTGGTTGCCGCTCTGGCCCGAAGTGAAAGTCACTTTCTTGCCCGCCTTGCCGCCTACACGAGCCCACTCGTCGTGTGGTGTTTCGCCGGGATCATCGCCGAACACCTGGTCTTCCGGACCGAGCTCAACCGCGGCCCTTTTGGCGTCCCGTTCGATACAGGCATGGAGACTGGTCACGGCCAGTGCCGCGCCGCTGCGCAGGGTCATAATGACCGGTACGGCTGCCGCCGACGCCCTGATGAGCCGGCGGCGCCTGGCAGAGACAGTGTCATTTACCACTGCACCCTCAGCCGGCTGAATATCCGTTTCGCTGCTCCCTGGAGGTATCGTGTCCTTGTCCATAATTAGCCCCCACGTCCCCAGCTCCAAGCTGGGCACATGCGTGTGAATCCGACCAACAGAATCTCCATAATCTCTTGATCCATATAATATTTTCACACTGACAAAGCTTAAATAAAGCTTATGTTTATTAGTATCAAGTGATGGGATTCTGACGCTTTCCCTTTACTAAGTCTAACGTGAACTCGTCAAAACGCAACAAACACACAGTGGTTTTGCTGGCAATCTTTGTTATCTGGAGGGACGGCAATAGCATCAAGACGGCCGCCAGGGAATCTCAACCTCATGTTATTAAATGATATTTAACTCATTTCTCCACTACAGACATGCGCTATGAATTGCTTCCGGCTGAACAGGGGCCTGCCCGAACAACCGAACCCGGGAGACAATAGTGTCGGGCAGCGTCACCGGTTGATAAGGTGCCCCGATTCAGTCGTAATCCGGTTCTTTTCCAGCTACTTATGGAAATCAGGCTGGGGGGGGGGAGCATGACAGCTATTATTGTGACACGCCGGCCTTCTCAAGCAGCTTCCTGGCATACATGGCAGGGATGGCATAGCTGATACCACTTGGCTTGGCGAGCACGTTTTCCCTGCCCTCCTTGACGAATACCATGTTGACGATCCCGACCACGGCACCGGTTTCCGGATGATACAGGGGGCTGCCACTGTTGCCTGGGTAGGCGGTGGCATCAAGCTGAAAGACACTATAGGGATAACGCAGGCGACGGATCTGCGCCGAATCCAGCTGACTGGTCGAATTTGGCTGTAGGGCAACGGGCGTTATCGCACTGATAATCCCCCGATGGGTTACCGGGTTGAGACCAAAGATTGTGCCAACCGGAAACCCGGTAAACGCATATTCCTCACCTTCCCGAACCCGTGAAGACTGACCCAGGGATAATGCCGGCAGCGGCTTTCCTTCAAACCTGAGCAGGACAAGGTCATGGGCCGCGTCAACCTCCACCTTCACCGCCTGGCGTGCCTTCGGATTGTTGTCCTTGCCGGTGAACACCGCCAGATATTCCAGCTTGGCCGTGTTTATCTCCTTCGGGATCACATGTGCATTTGTAATCACATGCCTCCCATCCCCGACAACAAAACCGGTACCGACAAGCTTGGCCGACGGGCGTCGCATTTTCTGCACAGTTCCGACACCGACAATGCCGGGAAGAATACGCTCGATCGTGTCCGGCAAGTCGGCAAGGCAGGGACCGCTCAGCATGATAAGGAACACAAGTGGCCATCTCAGTCCCCGGCCATGTCCATCAGATTTCCCTACTTCAAAATGCCGCATGGTTTCTCCATCTGAATACCCGGAAATATTCCCGTTTATCGGTCGCCGAAAACACGCCGGCTTCAAGCCACTCATACCGGCGACTCTTGTTGCTGGCAACTTGCCATAGCGCAGCGCCGCAGTCATCATAACCTTGATAGCTTTCACAAGCATGAGATCAGCCGCATGCTGCATGAGTACAGTAAATACACGTCAATGCAAGCCAGAGCGGTAACTGTGCCTGTGGCCCCACCGGTAAAACCCCGCACATGAACCCTGCAAGGATCGGTATCGTGGTCGGTATGACAGTGGTGGGGCTGGCTTTCGCCATCTGGCTCATCGGAAGTTTGCCGGGCATCCCCTACAACCTGCAGGAACTTGTGGCGGACCAAAATCCGGTCATGCAGGCCGTGCTGCTCTCATGCACTCTGTATGCACTGTTCGGAATCCCCGCAGTAATTGCACGACTCGCACAACTATCCAGCCGCGCGATCCTTATACTACCCCTCCTGTTGATTGCAGAGGCAGCCATCTTGTGGCTGTTCCTGCGCAGCGCCGTGCCTGCCGAAAGCATCCATGACATTCTCGGAAACCCTGTCCTGGACTGGCCATGGGAATGGGAATACCTGTTTCGGCTGTCAGGACTGGTTATTGGCTCTGGCGTCATGCTCGCAGGCTCCTGCCTCCTGACAGCCGCTTTGCTCCGGACAGAACGTGCAGCCAAATATCGCACGCTTGTTTCCTGGGCCGTCCTGTCAGTGCCTCTACTGGCGCTCTCTTACTGGATCATCGTTGAACAGGCGGCAACGGACAACCTGACCGAACTGATGGTCGGCGGGGGAAGCTGGCAGGCAACGCTGTTTATAGCCATGTGGATGGTGACCGCCGGACTGGCCGGCGCGCTGGTTTCTGCACGGCTTGCAACGGGCCAGCTGTCAATCCCGTTTGTGGTGGTGCTCGTACTACTGTCGTTCCCGGCTGCGTATGGCTGCCTGAGGCTGGGCCTTGAACAGGAGGTCCATAAATACGACCAGGTATTCTCCGCACTGCAGTTTTTGTTGAGTACCGACCGCGCCAACCTGGCCAGCGGGTTTGAATTACTGGTTCGTTTACTGATATTCCATTACGGAACGGTACTGCTTGTTGCCGTCTTTCAGTACCCTTTCTGGGCGTATCGGACCGCGCCACCATCAACCGGCAGCCCGCAACGGGAACAGAAAATACGGCGCAGACGTTACCGTCTCCCGCCTGGTTTCGCCGCCCCGCTCGCCTATGGCTGCCTTGTCATCTACGGGACGCTGTATCCCTTCGACGCCTGGCAGGTACCCCGGCGCGGTACGTTTGCAGGGGTGCTTGCCGCCTGGCCTGAACACGTCTCGCTGGCCGATATCTTCAGCAACGCCGTGATATACCTGCCATTAGGACTTCTCCTGACAATCCCCTTGCGGAAGAGATTTTCTACGGCATCCTGCATTGGCCTTGTCAGTACAGCCGGACTGTTACTGAGCTGGACGCTGGAGTACCTGCAGTATTCCATCCCGTTCAGAAACACATCCAGCCTGGATCTCGGGCTTAACGTGCTGGGCACCGCTGCCGGCGCTGCCGTGGCGCTGGTAGCAAGTCCGCAGCACGCCTTTGGCCATCGGCTACAGGCCTTGCGACACACCTGGTTTCAACCCGGCCGGGGGCCTAACGTCGCGCTCGCAGCGACCGGACTGTGGGTACTGGCGTCGACCTTCCCGTTTGTCCCCTCGATCGACATCGGCAGTCTTCGACAGGGTATCGCTCCCTTGTGGGCGGCCCTGCAGAACCCCGCGTCGGTTTCCTTGCAGCTCATTACGGCCCACACACTGTCCTTCTTCGGCATGGGACAGCTCGTGATGCTTGCCGCAATCTCGGCATCCCGGATACGGGATGCCTACACAGGACTGCTGATTCTTATCGTGTTACTGGCCGTTCCTGTCATGGAGCGGTCACTGGAAGCAGAAACACTGGTGGCGCTGCTTGCTGCAGTATTTCTGCTGTATACAGTCGGCACCAGCAAATCGAAGCGGGGTTCTTTGCTGGCGTCCGCCGCAATCATTACCGCCTACATTGCCCAGAATCTGAACATGCCTGCCGGTGCGGCTGAAGCGCAGACCGCGACATTCAACTGGGTGCCATTTGCAGGTCAGCTCGGCAACGTTACCCGGGGACTCGCCGATATACTCGAGAACAGCTGGCCATTCGCAGCGCTCGCCTATCTTGTCTGGAACTGGCTGGGGGGCAGGTTTTATCGTACACCGGCAGCAGGCGCCGCCCTCGTGTTTCTGGCCGTTCTTGCCATCAACCTGCAGCAGCAGTTCATTCCGGGGCGCTACCCGGACATCACTGACGTCATCGTGGCAACCGCGGCCTGGCTGACCGCATGGCACCTGTTGCGACATCGAACAGCGCCTGCTGCGACAGAACGGCCACGAGCGGCAACACGGAATACCATCGAGCCCCCGGCAACAGTACTGCTCATCACGGGAGTATTGATGACCCTGCCGCTTGTCAGCCTTGTTCTGGGAGCCATCGTTTCCCTGGGCGCGGCACCGGGATCACCGGGGCACGAACTGCAGGAACCAGGTGACCTTCCCCCGGCGCCACTGACACAGTTTCACCATGAGCATCCGCGCCTGCCGACACCGTCAGCGAAAGACATCGCCACTCTGCGTTCACAGAATCCGGCCTACCTGAGACAGCTTTCACGCAAGGCACGAGGGGAGCGCGGCAAGGCAGATGCTATCGTCAAGATGGCCTTTATTGAGCCGGGCTCGCAGGACCTGGACTCGCTGCTCGACCGGCTGCTTGCAATCGAATTCAGGGAACGCGCCGGTGGGGAGGTCAAGCAGGTTGTGCTGGCCTACGACTGGCTGCACCAGCAGTGGAATCCGGAGCAACTGGCGCAGCTGCGTTCAAAGGTCGCGGATGGGTGTGAACATCTGATCCGCTTCACGCGGGAAAAGCGTCTTTCTCCATATAACGTCATTTTGTACAACACGCTGTTGCAGGACCTGGTGGCCTGCGCCATCGTGCTGTACGACGATGACAGCCGGGGAGCCCCGGTCATGGCATTCGCCTATGATCTTCTGAAAAACCGGGTGCTGCCCGTCTGGCGGCAAGTCATGGGCAGCAATGGTGGCTGGCACGAGGGCGGCGAGTATGTCGGTATCGGTATCGGGCAGGCGATCTATCAAGTGCCGGCCATGTGGCGCAAAGCGACCGGTGAAGACCTGTTCAGCACAGAACCGGGTATGCGGGGTTTCCTGGATTTCCTGATCTACAGGACACGCCCGGACAAGACCCACTTCCGCTGGGGAGACGGCTCACATTTTGACCGCCAGACACCCGCTCGAATTCCACTCGCCATCGAGTACCGTCATACCGCCGCATACAGTCTGAATGGTTGCCCAAGGCGCGTCGTGCCTACTTCCTGGCCGTGGGGCCCGCTGACTGATGACACCCTCTGTGATCCCGGTTCAGTATCACGCTTACCACTGGCGCGCTATTTCGACGGAATCGGCATGCTGGTTGCCCGCAGCGACTGGTCTCCTGATGCAACCTACGTCAGCTTCAAGGCCGGTGACAACTACTGGTCCCACACTCACCTTGACCAGGGTTCATTTACGGTTTTTCAGGGCGGGGCACTGGCCATTGACAGTGGCGCCTATGGTGGGGGCGGCCATTACGGATCTGACCACCACATGAACTATGCCTACCAGACCATCGCACACAATGCCGTCACCGTTCATGACCCGGATGATACGGTAGCTGCACCACGTGATGAGGAACCACCCCGCCAGATTGCGAACGATGGCGGGCAGAGACGCATTGGTTCAGGCTGGGGTATTGAATCGGCGCCCCTTGACCTGAATGAGTGGTTGCAGAAGCGTGACATCTACCACACGGGAACAATGGAGAAAATATTCATTGAAGATGACCTGGTGATAGCTGTTGCAGACCTGGCACCTGCCTATACCAATAGCGAATCCGGCAAGGGTACATTCTCGCATCGTACCCGACGTGTGGAGCAATTCAATCGCACATTCGGATTTGACATGACTAGCGGAGCCATCCTGATATTCGACCGTGTCAGGGCCAGCAGCCCGGATTTTCGCAAACGCTGGCTGCATCATTCGATAGAGAAGCCGGAGTTGACAGCCCATGGCTATACAATAAAAAATCCCGTGAAAGACCGGATTGCCGGCCAGGGAACATCACGACTGGATGCGCATGTCCTGTTGCCACGAGACCCCGACATTGCTCTGGTTGGCGGCGCCGGCCATGAATTCTATGTCGAGGGCAGGAACTATGATGAAGGCGGCAAGACATTTCAGTCAATCAGCAAGAAAAAGACACCGGTGGAAGCGGGTCATTGGCGGATCGAGCTCAGCCCGTCGGTAAAGACACAGGACGATCTCTTCATGGTCGTGCTTCTGCCGCACAAAACATCGGAACTACCGCCATACCAGGTCCGCCTGCTTGAGAAAGACTCGCGCATTGGCTGCGAAATCGTATCCCCGCACAGAACAACCCGCTGGTGGTTCGACTCCAGCCACCGTGGCCCATTGGTCGAAGTAACTTCGGATGACGACAGGCATCGTGTATATGACGCACGTGTTGCGGCTGATGATAGCGAACCGGGCCTTCAATGATGAGAAAGATACCGGGAACAGCAGTCCTCACTTTACTGAGCACCATCTTTGCGATGCTGCTGCTGGAATTCTCGGTAAGGATTATTATTGGTGTGCCGCAGAAAGAAGTTCTTCCCGTTGCAAGAGTCAAAGCAGACCCCGATATGGGCTGGGTTATGCTCCCGCTTGACGAACACTATAGCTATGAAAATTTCATAAAATTAAATTCACTCGGCTTCCGCGGGCCAGAAGTACCAGCAGGAAACGATAATGAATACAGAACACTGATCATCGGAGACTCACACGTATATGGCCAGGGAGTCGCAGATGACGAACTCATGACGACCATTTTACAGGAAAAACTGGATCAGTCAGGAACCCCCTGTTCACATACCGTCATCAATATGGGAGTCAGGGCGTATAGCACAAATAATGAAATTGCATTACTTAGAAAGGTCGGACTCCCCCTTGATCCTGATCATGTCATCGTTTTCTTCTTTATCAATGACTTTAATCAGGTAAATATAGCCAGCCGCTACAAAAGATTTTCCGGCTACGACTGGTATGCCTTTGACTTTTCGAACAAGCCGACAGATGAAATAGTCCAGCGGTGGAAGCTGCTACAGCTTGCCCGCAGCAGTGCCGCGTTGATGTTGATTTACGATATTTACAATGGCTGGGCAAGCAAAGACAATAGCATGAACAAGATACTGGATGGCCGGACAGATGACGCCCTTCAGGGCAAGTTTGATGTTACAAATGGATTACTGGAGGAATTCCGCAGCCTGTCAGATTTACACGGCTTCCGACTGACACTGGCCGTAGTGCCTGTGGCAGCCCAGATAAATAATGAATATCAAAAACAGCTGTACCAAACAACTCTGGAAAGTTATGCGAATAAGGTGCATCTGGACTATCTTGATCTGTTGCCGGCCTTCAGGAAGTATTATGAACAACACAATCATTTGCCAGTAATAGCCTTTGATGGTCATTATGATGCGGACGGACACAGGGTCATGGCCGATTCCGTATTTAATCATCTGAAAGAAATAACTGAAGATTGCAAGTAACTCCTACCAACCCTAGCTGACCGGACTGTCACAAACCATGGACCAGGCTCTTTTCCTCGATCGCGACGGGGTCATCAATACAGAAAAGAATTATGTGTCCCGCATCGAGGACTTCGAATTTATTTCCGGGATTTTTGATCTCTGCTCACAAGCCCAGGCACTGGGATTCCGGCTATTCGTCATTACCAACCAGGCAGGTATCGCCAGGGGTTATTACACGACTGCGGACTATGAAACACTGACCGCGTGGATGCTTGATGAATTTTCCTCACGCGGCATTCACATCGAACGCGTCTACTATTGCCCCTTTCATCCAACTGCCGGTATCGGCAAGTACCGGCGTGACTCCTACGACAGAAAACCAGGCCCTGGAATGATCCTGCAGGCGAGAGAAGCCTTCAACCTGAATCTCGCGAGTTCGGTACTGATCGGCGACAAGGATTCCGACATGGAGGCCGGCCATGCAGCCGGCGTTGGATACAATGTCCTGCTGACTCCTGATATGGCAGGGACAGGCTCCCCCGGGGAGCTGCGCTTCAGCTCTCTGGCCGGGATCACGGACTGGCTCGGCCAAACCTTCACCGCCAGTGACCGGGAGCCATGACCGAACAGCCTGTCGGGAGTCCTGCTGTCCCGCATCGAGAATCTATTGCCGGCCTAAACAAACCACAGTGACATAGCCCGCCGCCATCGCTTTGTGCTATTTTTTGATGATTGAATGTTTGCCTGAATAACACGAAACAATGAACCAGCCCACACTTGAACCCATCAGCGACCCGGATCTCACTGACTTTTGCCAATTCCTCGTCGAGAACCTGAGCCAGCAGCGCACAGCCGAAGAATGGGCCAGGGCCTTCCTGCAGGACTGGGGCGTGGAAAAACCCAACAACGGTTTTTTACTGCGCGACAACGGCAAAATCGTGGGCGGAATCGGCGCCATCTATGCTGAACGCCTGATTCGAGGCAAACCGGAGAGGTTTTGCAACATCACCAGCTGGTGCGTACTCGACCAGTATCGCACCCAGAGCATGCGTCTGGCCATTGCACTCACTTCCCAGCCCGGTTTCCACTTCACCGATCTCACACCTACCGAGGTGGTTTCGAAGACGTTGCAATTTCTCAAGTTCAGGCCCATGAATGAACGCCAGGCTGTCTGGCCCAATTTCCCGTGGCCATTCGCCAGTATCTCCGGTGTACGCATCGTCACCGACTCCAATACACTCGGGCAGGTCTTGTCAGACGAGGATAACAGTGTCTATCAGGACCACAGGCACCTGAACTGGCTCAACCACCTTGCCATCGGGCGACCCGGTGACTTCTGTTACGTGGTATACAAGAAAAGCCGCTTAAGGGGCCTGCCAGGAGCCCGCATACTTGCCTTCAGCGACTGCGAACGGTTTCTGGATTACCGCCTGTCCCTGGGCAATCATCTGCTCTTCAGGCACGGGCTGCTGTTTACCAGGACCGAGTCGCGATTGCTGCACAGGATCCCCAGGCCAGGCATTGAGCTCAAAGGATTCCGCAACAAGGTCTTCCGCAGCGACACACTTGCCGAGGCAGATATCAGCAATCTGTACACAGAAATTGTTGCCCTCAATATCTGATTCCTGCACATACTGGCAATAGCATGAAACGTGAACTGATCTTTCTGCCAGCTGAAACAAGACCTGTCCTCACAGTGGTAATTCATACCGAGGAGGAATTCGACTGGAACAAACCTCACAACCGCAGTTCCACAGGTGTAGAACACATGCGACACCTCGATCGGGCACAAACGATGTTCGACGAGTTTGGCATCGTTCCGAACTACGTGGTCGACTATCCCATCGCATCGCAGGCAACCGCCATCGAGCCGCTCAAGGCCTATGCTGACTCGGGACGTGCGCTGATCGGCGCCCATCTGCACCCCTGGGTTTCACCGCCTTATGAAGAAGAGGTGAATACGCTTAACTCCTATCCCGGCAATCTGCCCAGAAATCTGGAAGCGGAGAAACTGCGCCTGCTCACAGAAAAGATTACCCGGTCCTTCGGTACGCAGCCCGTTACTTACCTTGCAGGTCGTTACGGTTTTGGGCCGAATACGGGAGAGATACTGGAAGGCCTCGGCTACGAGGTCGATATAAGCCCTGCCGTACCCATTAATTTTTGTGCCGACGGGGGGCCGGACTACTCTGGATATACAAGTCATCCCTACTGGTTCGGGAATCAGCGCAAACTGCTGGGGCTGCCCGGAACAGGTGGCTACGTGGGTGCACTACGGTGCGGCAGCACATCGCTATACAACCGGTTGACCCACCCCTGGCTGCGCCGCACAAAACTGTCCGGACTGATCGCAAGACTGCGCCTGATGGAGCGCATACGCCTGTCACCGGAGGACTACAGTGAACCGGAGATGCGGCGGCTAACCGAAACCCTGCACAGCAGCGGTATACGCATATTTGTATTCAGCTTCCATTCACCCTCCATCCAGCCGGGGGGCACTCCTTATGTACAGAGCCAGACGGACCTGATCCGTTTTCAGGACAAATGTCGCCGGTATTTCGACTATTTCTTCAACACGCTGGACGGAACCAGCATGACGCCCCTTGAAATCAGGCGCTTCGTGGAAAAAACGGGGGGTTAATATACTGCAGGGGACGGAAACATCCAGGCAGCTTATCTGGATGATCCAAGTTCCTTGAGCCGCTTCTTGAGCGTGCGCGAGTTTGGACTGGCTTTCAGTCCCGATTCAAGGGTTTTTCGTGCTTCATCAGGCTGATTGGTTTCCAGATATAGCTCTGACAACCTGACATAGGCTGGCGTGTAATTTTCTTTTGCCTGAAATGCAAGCTGGTAGTGCTTGATGGCTTCGGCAGTCTGTCCCTGCCCGCCCAAAGCCCACCCCCAGCGAGTATGGAGTTCGGGATAAATAGCACATCTCAAATTGCACGCGCCCGACACATACTTCATCTGGCTCACCACTTTCCCGAGCCAGGTGAATCGCTCTTGCTGATTCGTGGCGCTTTTGGCTTTTTTCTCGGCAAATATTCCAGCGCAGTAGTGGTGCATATGTATGAAAGCTTCACCAAAGGTGCCACGCCATTTAGTCCACTCGGGACTTTGACTGCCTTTCACCCTGTCCTTGCAATACTGTGGCAACAAATGAGTGTTCCCGCTCCAACGCTCAGCGTTGGCCGCGGAAACGTTCTGCCATGCCATAGCAAGCAACACTAAAAAAAACAGGATGGATCGTGTCATGATTCGTTACCCATATCTGACCCGGATAGTTTCAAATATAGCTGAAGACGGGAAATACTCCACTGGCTATTGACGGTGTTTTGGGTCATGACCGGGGCTGAATAACCGCACTGATCAGCCATACAGACATTGGCACAACGGTAAAATCATTGGTATCCATGAGTCTGCTGGCAGATTATTCGGTCCCGAGACAATTCTCTATTGGTATCTGTTGTTATTTATGTATTATCGATAGCTTACTGTAAATATTTCACAGCGACGGATGGTTAGTCAACCCTGCACCTGAGCCCAGGTATAATTCCCAGTCCCCTGCCATGAATCTAGGTCAAAGTATACGCACAGGTGCCAAGTGGCTGATGATCGGCAACACCGGCAACGGCCTGCTGCAATTTGCCTTCGGGGTAGTCCTGGCCCGCCTGCTTGTCCCTGCAGACTTCGGCATGATCATCACGATTCAGGTCTTTACCGGCTTTGTCGGCATGGTCACCAGTGGGGGTATGGGACAGGCACTGATTCGCGCCAAGGAGGTTGACCAGGACGACTTCAACGCTGTTTTGACCCTGCAACTTGCGCTGGGAGTTCTGATCTACCTGGCTTTTTTCCTGTCCTCTCCCTGGTTCGCCGAGTATTTCGAGAACCCGCTCTACAAGGATCTGATGCGGGTGTCTGCACTGGTCTTTTTGATCAGGCCCTTTGTCTACATGCGCACCTCGTGGCTCAACAGGGAAATGGATTTCAAAAAAAGATCGGTGATTGGAATTATCACCGGCGTGGTTTCAGGGTTATCCAGCATCATCATGGCCTTGCTTGGCATGGGTGTCTGGAGTCTCACTATCTCCGGTCTGATAGGAGCAATCTTTCGAAATACTCTGCTGGCACGCGCAACTCCTCTGAACCTGCGCCTGAATTTTAATCTTTCCATTATGCGCAAGCACGGCGCTTACGGATCCAAGATCGTTGCCAACGACTTCCTGGGGAAGCTTAAACAGGAAGCAGTAAAGTTGATACTGGCCAAACTCGCCGGTCCGTCCTTTCTCGGGCTGTACATCAAGGCAGACAGTCTACACAGACTGCCTTATCGAATGTTCGCCAGTCCGGTAGCCCAGCCGCTGTTCCGGGCAATGTCCAAGATACAGGATGACTCGGACCAGACAAAATACATGCTATACCGTGTAATCACTCTGCTTGGGGTTTACATCCTGCCCTTTTATACAGGATTGTTTTGGATAGCAGAGCCTTTTATAGGCTTCGTCTATGGCGAAAAATGGTTACCCTCTGCTGAACCCCTCGAGATCCTGGCCATTGCGGGCATCTTCTACGTTATCAGCCGCCCGTGTGGAGTGGTTCTGATGGCTCAGAATCGTCTGACCCAGGAAATGGTGGCCCAGGCCGTAATCCTGGTCGTTGCGGTCAGCGCCTGTACTATAGGGCTAAACTGGGGTCTTGTTGGTGTGAGCTGGGGGATACTTGCGACCCAGGTCTTTCAGACAATCTATTACTACATACTTGTCTATCGCACCATCCCGACACGGCTATCAGACCTGATCAAGGCAGTCGCTCCGGGGCTTGGTCTCAATTGCATCCTCTATCTCGTACTGGTTATCGTTGACTCTCTCGCCCATGCACTTAAAACAACTAATACAGGTGCATATATTCTGGCGATGGTTATCCCCGGCCTGGTAGCCTACGCGGCTGCTTTTCTCCTCATACCAATACCATCACTGAAGACAGAGGTAATACGCTGGCGTCAGAAGATCAACGGCGGTTTGGCTTTCGTACACAAGTCTTTTTAACGCCTCATGCCCCAAACACAGAGAATCATCATCAGGAGCCTGTTTTGACCACAAAAAACCGGACCATTCTGGCTTTTCCGATCGCCGTGGCGGCGGTCAGCATATACCTCGTGCTGCAACCCGTATCATCCGGCCGCTTCGTCGAATATCCGTTGCCCCTGGATGAAACCGACCGGTTTTTCGACCTGGGGATTGTCGATGCCAATGGAGACGATCTGCTTGATATTTACACCACGAACCATCATTTTCGACAGGCGCTGCTGCTCGCTGACGGGCATGGGAGCTACCGCGATGTCGTGAGCGAATGGGGGCTTGACCAGAGCCACGAGTTCCCACTGGCGGAGCTTTCCTTCACTGCCCCTGTGCTCGACAGGCCCGGCCTGTATATCTACTGGCATGGGACACAGGTAGTTATCCGCACTCACGGTATAGATGATGCCTCGCAATGGCGCGGCACCATGCAGGTAGGTGATCCTGTGGAAATCGTCAAGAACGACGGTTTCCGGATACAGAAACAGGACCAGGCATCTGCTGTCTCGGAAACAACAGTCAACTTCTCTCCCGCAAGCGATGGTCAGTTACGGATGAGGCCCGGAGGCCAGGGGCTTCCGATTACATTCCGGCTCGATGATGCCATCCCGCTGGAAAAGGTTTATGTCGGGCTCGGAAAGGTATCACCGGACAGCAGTGTCTTTACCCTGGCCATGCGGGACCGCCACGCCATGGCCTGGGCCGACTACAACAATGATGGCTGGCTGGATGTCTTCATCAACCGCGGCGCCCTGGGCGGCACACTCAGGGCCCACCCGGAAGAGGTCGAAACACAGCTCAATGACGAGCTGCTGACCAGCCACGGAGAGAACAGTTTCTCCGATATCGCAACCATGGCCGGCATACGAAAGAAAGGTTGCTCTGGCCGGCATGCCCGGTGGCTGGATTTCAATCATGACGGTCTGCTGGATCTTTTCATCAACTGCTACGACAGGGGTAACGTCGCTGGTGCTTACCCGAAACAGTTGTACCAGCAAGACATGCAGGGAAAACTGCATGATGTTGCAATGGAAGCCGGGCTTGGCATGACTGATCAACAGATTGGCAGTTTCGCCTGGTTCGATGCCGATAATGATGCAGATGTGGACCTGGTAACATTTCAGGACGAAGGTTTTTTCCTCTATCGAAATAACGGAGATAAATTTTCACAGGAACCCATATACCGCAGGGGGCTTGGAGACGCGGAAAAAATTGGCCATACGACTGGCAATGAATGGTTCTATGACGGGAAGGTGTCCGTATCCGACTATGATGCAGATGGAGACCAGGACCTGTTTTCCGCATCGAAAAGGGGGAATGTTCTTCTCGTCAACAACGCGGGTACCTTCAGCCCTGTCATGCCGGCCTCAATTGGCCTGCCGGACAGCAGCATAACCGGCAACTGGGTTGACTATGACAATGACGGTTTGCCTGATTTGCACCTTCTGCCGCAGGGTTTGTTTCGGCAACGCGAGGATCATGATTTTGAATCCGCGCGACTCCTGGAATTCCCCGCCGAACAATACAAGGCTGCTGTAGCCAACTGGTACGATATCGACAACGATGGCCGGCTGGATCTGCTGATGGCACTGTCGGAAAATCCTGCTTTCAGCCACTGGTGGGAATTCTCAAGGGAACCCAGGCATTCCGTCACCTGGGTTTTGAAGGCCTACCGCAACACCGACGCCGCAAATCACTGGTTGCAGGTAAAGCTCGTTGGCCAGGATGGAAACCGACAGGCAATCGGGGCACGGGTAACCGTTGTCACGCCGGATGGCCGGCAGGTACAGGAAGTAGGCAGCACCGACGGGGCATTCTTCTCGCAGGGACACTATCGGCTGTATTTTGGCCTGGGGAATCACACCAGGGCCGATGTCCTGCACGTCCAGTGGTCAGATGGTGATCAACAGGAATTCCAGAAAGTCAGCGGCGACCGGCTGCTGACTATTGAGCGTCAGGCTGAAAGAATACCTCCCATTCCGTCCCCGAAAAATACCTCTTCAACTCTTCATAATTGACAATTAACTCACTGAGCGTTTCCGGATTCTGTTTCGCTGTCTTTGGCTGCAATTCTATGGGTTCTACACCCAGAAATTCCTGGATACTTCGCATTTTTTCCTGGTAGTCTGATGTCAGTTCCTCATAGGTCAATTCCAGCATAGAGTTGCCGGCAAATTTTTCATTAGCCCCCTCTTCCCACTTCCTTGTTTGATTAAAATAATCCCGGCATTCATCCACAGTCAGTTCTATCCGCTTGGAAATAATATCCTTGCTTTCATTAGATTCTTTCCATATATCAGTTTTTTTGGCAATTTTCATCGATACCAGTGCCTTCAATATATTCTCTCGTCTCAGGTGAATGACTTTAAGATCTTCCATGCTCAGCAGGCATTGCCAGACCTTGCCGGTGTGATCGTAGACAGGGTGTTTATAGAATATTTTAAAGCCTACAGCCTTAATTTCTCTCCCGTAACGATTGAAAATATGATCCTGAAAATAATCCTCCACCGAGTTTAATATGGAGGTCTTTACTGCATCATCTACTCCTCCACGAAAGAGTTCACCAAACACCTTTATGTTAGGGTGAGATTGCAGGCTGTTTACCAGAAAATTGGATCCCGTTCGTGACTTTGTCAGCACGATGAACCTGGTATATTTATTATTCCTGAATAACCAGCTGATCACTTTATTGCATCCAGTAGTGTTA
>JAOUBY010000094.1 GCA_029860045.1 Gammaproteobacteria bacterium
GCTCGATCTCGTCCTCGCTGTAAACCAGTGTATTGAAGCCTTCCTGCTGGCCATCGTCGCGGGTACGTATGCCACGTGGCTGGCCAAAGTAAATACCACCGGTCAATTCGCGCACTATCATGATATCCAGACCGCTGACGACATCCGGCTTGAGTGTCGAGGCATCCGCCAGTTGCGGATACAGGATGGCCGGGCGCAGGTTGGAAAACAGTTCCAGTTCAGCGCGCAGCCCGAGCAGCCCCTGCTCCGGGCGTAATGCACGCTCCAGTCCTTCCCATTGTGGTCCACCCACAGCGCCCAGCAGGATAGCGTCGGCAGACCGGGCCACGGCCAGGGTCGACTCCGGCAAGGGGTGTCCGTGTGCTTCAAAGGCGGCACCACCCACCGGGGCCTGCTCGATTTCGGCCGCCAGGCTGAAGTCTGCCTGCAATACGGCCAGCACCTTCTCTGCCTCGGCGACAATCTCCGGGCCAATGCCATCACCGGGTAAAATTGCTATTTTAGCATTCATTACTGTCACTTAGGTTAAGTTATTAGTCCTGTTTCTCGAATAGCCAGGGCGCTGCCTGGCGATGCGCATGCTCGAAGTCACGGATCGCGTCGGCATGTTGCAGGGTCAAACCGATGTCATCCAGTCCGCGTACCAGGCAATCCTTGCGAAAGGCGTCGACCTCGAAAGCAATCTCGCCCTGGTCCGGTGTGCGTATCAGCTGCGACGGCAGATCCACGCTCAGCGCATAACCCGGGGTTGCCTCGGTCGCCTGAAATAACTGCTCAACACGTTCTGCCTCGAGCACAATGGGCAGCACCCCGTTCTTGAAACAATTATTGAAAAAGATATCGGCAAAGCTGGGCGCAATGACAACACGCAGACCATGATCCAGCAATGCCCAGACCGCATGTTCACGTGAAGAACCGCAGCCAAAATTTTCGCGTGCAAGCAGGATCCGTGCACCCTGGTAACGCGGTGCGTTCAAGACAAACTCCGGATTCAGCGGCCGCTTGCTGTTATCGATACCGGGTTCGCCCTGATCAAGGTAGCGCCACTCATCAAACAGGTTCGGGCCAAAGCCGGTGCGCTGAATCGACTTCAGAAACTGCTTGGGAATGATGGCATCGGTATCGACATTGGGCCGGTCCAGTGGCACGGCCAGTCCCTCTACTATATTGAATTTCTCCATGCCGGCTCCGTTACTCGCTGCTGTGTGACACGTTGACAAAGTGTCCACTGAGCGCGGCTTCTGCTGCCATGGCCGGACTGACCAGGTGGGTGCGCCCACCCTGCCCCTGGCGTCCTTCAAAGTTGCGGTTTGAGGTCGATGCGCAGCGATCGCCCGGCTGCAGGCGGTCGGCGTTCATGGCCAGGCACATGGAACAACCCGGTTCGCGCCACTCAAATCCGGCGGCAAGAAAAATGCGATCCAGCCCCTCGGCCTCGGCCTGGCGCTTGACCAGTCCTGACCCCGGGACCACCAGCGCCTGCTTGATTGTTTCTGCTACCCGGCGTCCGCGAATAACGGCTGCCGCGACGCGCAGGTCCTCGATTCGGGCGTTGGTGCATGAGCCGATAAACACATGGTCCGGGCGGATATCGGTAACCGGCATACCCGGTTTGAGATCCATGTATTGCATGGCCCTGCGCATACCCTCTCGCTTGACACTGTCGCTCTCCTCATCCGGGTCCGGCACCCTGCCATCCACCGGCACCACCATCTCCGGTGAGGTGCCCCAGGTAACCTGTGGCCTGATCGCCGCACCATCCAGCGTGACGGTCTTGTCGAACACGGCATCGGCATCGCTGTGCAGCTCTGCCCAGGCACTGGTCGCCTGTTGCCACAGCTCACCCTGCGGTGCATAGGGGCGTCCGGCAAGATAGTCGATGGTGGTGTCATCGACGGCCACCATGCCGGCACGGGCGCCGGCCTCGATCGCCATGTTGCAAACCGTCATGCGTCCTTCCATCGACAGGCCACGTATTGTCGAGCCGGAAAACTCGATGGAGTAGCCGGTACCACCGGCGGTTCCGATACGGCCAATGATGGCCAGCACCACGTCTTTTGCGGATACGCCCTCCGCCAGTTCACCCTCGACACACACTTGCAGGGTCCTGGACTTCCTGAGAATCAGGCACTGCGTGGCCAGCACGTGCTCCACGTCGGAGGTGCCAATACCGAATGCCAGCGCACCAAAGGCGCCATGGGTGGAGGTATGCGAATCGCCGCACACCACTGTCATACCCGGCAGGGTTGCCCCCTGCTCCGGACCGATGACATGCACGATGCCCTGGCGCGGGTCATCCATGGCGAATTCGGTAATACCGAAATCCGCGCAATTGTGATCCAGCGTATCCACCTGCAGACGCGACACCGGATCGGCAATGCCCGCCGAGCGATCCGTGGTCGGCACGTTGTGATCCGGCACCGCCAGGATGGAACGGGTGCGCCACGGTTTGCGGCCGGCCATGCGCAGCCCTTCAAAGGCCTGCGGCGAGGTCACTTCGTGCACCAGGTGACGGTCGATATAAATCAGTGCCGTCCCATCGGCATCCTGGCGGACGCGGTGTGCATCCCATAGCTTGTCGTAGAGGGTCCTGCCTGACATCAATCAATTCCGGGGCCGGTTAAACGACTAATTATATTAGCCCGCGCGAAATGAAGCTATCAGAACCTATCTCGTATCCCGCAAGGCCGGTTCCGCTCAATCTGCCGGGTATGTGCGAATGCCCGCATAAACCACCACTAGGGCAACCAGGCTGGCGGCCGCGGATAGCAGGTACATCGCCTGTGGCCCGATGCCGGTCCACAGGTAACCGCTGGCCAGGCTCCCGGCGGCTCCGCCGGCACCAAAGCTGATACTGCTGTAGAGTGCCTGCCCGCGCCCCTGGTGGGCACCGGTAAACAGGCGATGCACCAGGAAAATGGCCACCGCGTGGTACAACCCGAAACTGGCCGCATGCAGGACCTGGGCAAACAGGATGACCGCGGGACTGGCGGCAAACCCGGCGATCAGCAACCAGCGCAAAATGGTCAGGGCTACTGCTGCCAGCAACAGGCGACGCGCACCAAAGCGTGGTAACAACATGGGCATCAGCAGAAACACGCCGATCTCCGCCAGCACACCCAGCGCCCAGAGTTGACCGATCAAGGCTGTGGAATAGCCGTAATCTTCCAGGTAAAGGGTAAAGAAGGCGTAATAGGGGCCATGACTGGCCTGCACCAGGAAACAGACCGCCAGTAACGACAGCACCACCGGACGTCTCAGCACATCGCGCAGGCGTTCCTGGTCCAGTGGCAGGTGTCCCGCGGCGGACTCAGGCACCAGCTGGCTGCTCAGCCAGATCAGCAAAAACACCGGTGCGAGGATGTACGGCAGGTAACCGGCTCCAAACTGCCCCAGCACCGGACCCAGCACTACCACGGCAACGATAAAGCCCACCGAACCCCACAGCCGTATACCGCTGTAGCGATGAGTCTCACCGCCGAGGTGACTCATGGTGGTGGCCTCGAACTGGGGCAGCGAGGCATTCCAGAAGAAGCTGAATACGGTCATGACCAGGGCAATCCACCAGAAGTCGCTACTGACGAATACGCCCAGAAACGCCAGCGCAGCCAGCAGGGAGGCAATGCGTACAATCGCCATGCGATGCCCGGTATGGTCTGCGATCCAGCCCCAGACATTCGGCGCCACGATCTTGGTGCCCATCAGAATCGCAAACAGCTGGCCGATTTCGGTGACGCTGAAATCCAGCGATTTCAGGTACAGACTCCAGTACGGAACCAGCGCACCCAGCGAGGCAAAATAGAACAGGTAGAAGCCCGACAGGCGCCAGTACATCATGGCTTCCGGAACGCGTTACAGGTTGCTGCTTGCAGGCGGCTAGTCAGCCGCAGAAGAAGGTATGACCGGTGTATCCGGGCGCACGTCCATGTTCTGTGCCCGGTGGCGCAACACATGGTCCATCAATACGATCGCGAGCATGGCCTCGGCAATCGGGGTCGCCCGGATACCGACACAGGGATCATGACGTCCGGTGGTGACCACCTCGACCGGCTTGCCCTCGGTGTCGACGGTCTGACCCGGAATGCGGATACTCGAAGTGGGTTTCAGGGCAATGCTGGCAACAATATCCTGGCCACTGGATATTCCACCCAGCACCCCGCCAGCTCGATTGCCAATGAACCCCTGCGGTGTAATTTCATCGCGGTGTTCCGTTCCTTTCTGGGTGACACAGTCAAAGCCGGCACCGATCTCGACCCCTTTCACTGCGTTGATGCTCATCAGTGCATGGGCAATCTCGGCATCGAGACGATCAAAGATCGGTTCGCCCAGCCCCGGCGGCACACCACTGGCCACGACATTGATGCGCGCACCGATGGAATTGCCTTCCTTGCGCAAGGCATCCATGTAACTTTCCAGCTCATCCACCTTGTCCGGGTCTGGCGAGAAAAACGGGTTATTGTTGACGGCCGACCAGTCCTTCAGCTCCAGTTTTACCGGGCCAAGTTGCGCCAGGTAGCCACGAATGACGATACCGTAACGCGTGTTCAGGTATTTCTTGGCAATGGCACCGGCCGCCACCCGCATCGCGGTCTCGCGGGCCGAGGAACGCCCGCCGCCACGGTAATCACGCAGGCCATACTTTTGCTGGTATGTGTAGTCGGCGTGGCCCGGCCGAAACCGGTCCATGATGTTCGAGTAGTCCTTGGATTTCTGATCGGTGTTGTGAATGATGAGCCCGATCGGTGAACCGGTGGTCCTGCCTTCAAAGGTGCCGGACAGGATCTGTACCGTGTCGTCCTCGCGGCGTTGCGTGGTATGACGGGATTTACCCGGCTTGCGCCGGTCCAGGTCCGTCTGCAGGTCCGCTTCGCTCAATTCCAGCCCCGGCGGGCAACCGTCCACGATGCAACCGAGTGCCGGCCCGTGACTCTCACCAAAACCGGTTACGACAAATAATTTTCCGTAGCTATTGCCTGACATGGCCGTATTGTAACGACTCCGGTGGTGAGCGTCGCCCCCTTCTGACTAAAGCCCTGTGCTGTTCGACCGATAGGGACTGTGAACCTGCGTGTCTGTTAACTTCAGGAGTGTATTGTGGCACAAACGCTAGCCAGCAAAAGACCCCCGGTCGGCAATTTTCTCGGCCAACCGATTTACGAAACCATCACCTCGCACAACGGTACCTACGTATTCGACCGCATTGCCCGCAGCATCGATGGTGAATTCCCGCTCGACCAGCTCGGCAAGGACGAGTTACTGATTCGACCCGGCCTGATCTACCGCCCCTTAAAATAGACGGCTATCAGCTGCCCTGGACGCCCAGCCCCTCCCTGTGGGTCTGGTTGATCAGGTAGAAAAGCCGGATGCACGGCAGTTCTTTCTCTGTATATTGCTTTACGATGCGCATCATCGGCAGATCATGGCGGCCAAACTGGTAACTGCCGTCAGCCATGGCAGCGCGTATGGTGCGCAACTCCTTCAGTAGCACGTCGATATACATCGGGCTGCCATCGACCTCGTCGATATCAAAGCCCACCGCCTCGACTATGTCCTCCAGCTCATCGATTGCCTGCTTGACCAGTGCAACATATTCCTCGGGTGTAGCGGGTTTCGTACTCATCGTAATGGCTCCATTAGCTAAATCGGGTCAGGATACAACCCGGCCAGCCGCGGCAACATCAAATATCGGCTGACAGGCGTCCAGTGCCGCGCGGTCCAGCAGGAACACCCCCTCGCCGCCAAACTCGAAATCCAGCCAGACAAACGGCACGTCAGGCAGGCACTCAACCAGTAAATCCTGACTGTAACCGACCTCGACCACCAGGATACCGTGCTCATTCAGGTGCCCGGCGGCATCGCGCAGGATGCGCAGCACGATATCCATGCCGTCACCACCGGCCACCAGGCCCATGGTCGGCTCATGCTGAAACTCGGGGCCGAGTTCCAGCATCTCCAGCTGCGGCACATAGGGCGGATTGGATACTATGATGTCAAAGCACTGGCCTTCAAGGGCTTTGAAAACATCTGATTGCAATAAACTGACCCGTTCCTGCAGGTCATGACGAGCGATATTGACGCGCGCAACCTCCAGCGCATCTGCCGACAGGTCGGTTAGCGTCACGCTGGCCCCGGGGAAATAGTGCGCACAGGCAAGCCCGATACAGCCACTGCCGGTACACAGGTCCAGCACCTGTCGCACCGCCGCGGGATCGATCCAGGGTGTAAATTGTGCCTCGATCAGTTCCGCAATCGGGGAGCGCGGTACCAGCACGCGCTCATCGACATAAAACGGCATGCCGGCAAACCACGCCTCCCGGATCAGGTAAGCGGCATGCCGTTTTATGTCGAT
>JAOUBY010000041.1 GCA_029860045.1 Gammaproteobacteria bacterium
CCCCGTCAAATACCAGCTCGCCCTGGCCACCGACAAGATTTACATAAAGTATCGCCAACCCGGTTTCGCGCGCACGTTGTTGCAACACCGCTTCCCGCTCATCCTGTTTGCCGGCGTGAAACGGCGAGGCATTGAGGTTGACCAGCAGGCGCGCACCGGCGGCTGCGGCCTGTGCCGCCGGTCCCGGTTCCCAGATGTCTTCGCAGATGGTGATGCCGACCGGGATGCCGGCGATATCCGTCACGCAGGACTGATCACCGCGCGCGAAATAACGCTTCTCATCGAACACGGCGTAATTGGGCAGCAGTTGTTTGCAGTAGCGGTCAATCATCACGCCATCACGAATAATGGCCGCTGCGTTATACAGGAACCCGTCAGTGCGCAACGGATAGCCAACAACAAGTGTAATACCGTCGACTGCCTTGCACAGGCGTTCTATTGCAGCATCTACCCGGTCGATGAAGTGCTCGCGAAACAGCAGGTCTTCCGGCGGGTAACCGGTCAGCGCCAGTTCCGGAAATACAATAGCGTGCGCACCGAGTTCGTCGCGCGCCCGCACGGATGCAGCAATGATTTTATCGGTATTGGCATCCACGGCACCGACCAGGAAATCCTGTTGTGCCATGACAATGCGCACATCGGCCTGTGGGTTTGATGAAGTCATGGGTGCATGATGCCGCGAACAGGGTTTTAATAAAACAACTATCTCGCGCAAAGAAAAACCATTGTAGGAGCGCCTTGCAGGCGCGATAGTTGTTTCTGGAATAGATCGCGCCTGCAAGGCGCTCCTACTACGATAGAAACGCCGCACATAATCGGGACGGGTTTTCTTCGCGGCCTTACGCGAGCGTTGCAGTAGAAAAAGCTAACCCTTCATTGCCGCCTGCATGCCACGGCCCATTTCCGCCGGGGAACGCACCACGGTCACGCCGGCCGCCTCCAGTGCGGCGATCTTGGCGTCCGCGGTGCCCTGGCCGCCACTGACGATGGCGCCGGCATGCCCCATGCGCTTGCCGGGTGGTGCAGTAACACCGGCAATGTAGGCCACCACCGGCTTGCTGACATGCGACTGGATATATTCAGCGGCACGTTCCTCTCCGTTGCCACCAATCTCACCGATCATCACGATGCCGCTGGTGTCCGGATCGTTTTCAAACAATTGCAGGCACTCGATGAACCCCATACCGCGGATCGGATCACCACCGATACCAATACAGGTACTCTGACCAAAACCGCAGCGACTGGTCTGGAACACCGCTTCGTAGGTCAGCGTGCCGGAGCGCGACACGATACCGATGCTGCCGGGCGTGTGCATGGGGCCGGGCATGATGCCGATCTTGCAGGCGCCGGGCGTGATGATGCCCGGGCAATTGGGACCGATGAGTCGTGACTCCGTGTCACGCAACACGGCCTTGACGCGCAACATGTCGAGCACCGGGATGCCCTCGGTAATACAGACGATCAGGCCAATACCGGCGGCCGCGGCCTCCAGGATGGCATCGGCGGCAAATGCCGCCGGCACATAGATCATGCTCGCATCCGCCTGCGTGGCCGCAACGGCGTCGCGGACGGTATTGAACACCGGCAGATCAAGGTGCGCCTGCCCACCCTTGCCGGGCGTCACGCCGCCCACCAGCCGGGTGCCGTAATCCAGCGCCTGCTGCGAGTGGAAGCTGCCCTGCGCACCGGTAAAGCCCTGGCAGATCACGCGGGTGGTGCTGTCGATCAACACGCTCATGCCGTGGCCCCGCCCGGCAGTGCCGCAACTACCCTGCTGGCCGCCTCGGTAAGGTCGCTGGCGGTCAGCACCGCGAGACCGGACTGTTCGATCAGTTCCAGGCCGGCCGCGGCATTGGTACCTTCCAGCCGTACCACGACCGGCACCTTCACGGCGACCTCGGCAATGGCCTGCAGGATGCCCTCTGCTATCAGGTCGCAACGCACGATACCGCCAAAGATATTGACCAGGATGGCCTCCACCTGCGGGTCGGACAGGATGATCTTGAACGCCTCCGCCACCTTCTCTGCGGTAGCACCGCCACCGACATCGAGAAAATTGGCCGGCGCGCCACCGTGCAACTTGATCAGGTCCATGGTCGCCATGGCCAGCCCGGCACCGTTCACCATGCAGGCAATGTTGCCGGACAGCCGGATATAGTTCAGGCCGTGCTGCTGTGCGAGGTGCTCGCGCTCATCTTCCTGTTGCGGATCGCGCAGCGCGGCCAGCGGCTGGTGCCGGAACAGTGCGTTGTCATCCAGGTCCAGCTTGGCATCCAGAGCAACCAGCTCACCGTCCCCGGTCACCACCAGTGGATTGATTTCCAGCAAACCGGCATCAGACTCCATCATCAATCGATAGGCCGCACTGGCAAGCTTTGTAAACGCACCGGTCTGCTTGCCCTCCAGGCCCAGTGCAAAGGCCAGGTTACGGCACTGGAAGCCCTGCAGCCCGACGGCCGGATTGACACGCTCCGTCACAATGGCCGCCGCGTCGTGCGCCGCCACCTCCTCGATATTCATGCCGCCTGCAGCAGATGCCATCAGGGTAACGCGCTCGCTGCCACGATCTACCAGCAGACTGAAGTAGATCTCGCGCGCAATCGGCACCGTGCACTCCACCAGCACACTGTTGACCGGCAGACCGTCCACGTCGGTCTGCGGGGTAACCAGGCGACTGCCCAGCATTTGCCGCACGGCATCCGCCAGTGACTGTTCATCCTTCACCAGTTGTACGCCGCCGCCCTTGCCGCGCCCCCCGGCGTGGACCTGTGCCTTGACTACCCAGGCCGTACCACCCAGTGCGGCAGTCACGCCACTCACGTCCGCGGTCGTGGTCAGCAGCCGGCCGGCCGGAACCGGGATGCCGTAGTCGGAAAATAGTTGCTTGGCCTGGTATTCGTGCAGATGCATGGTGCCGAGTGTGACAAACCTCGCGGGCACTGATCAAGTCATTCTTTAGAATGCATTTCCTGCCAGCGGTTTTAAGGTAGTATCATGCGCGCAGGCTGCCGCACACGGCACACCGTCACCGACCGGAGTAGCCCGACTGTTCGATGCGTACACTCCTGATTTTCATCGCACTGGCACTGATCTACATGATCGGCAAACGGCTGTGGCTGCAGTCACGTCGCCGGCCGCCCGGGAACCGGGAACTGACCGGCAAGATGGTACAGTGCGCAAATTGCGGCATTTTCATCCCGCAGCAGGAGGCACTGGAGCAGGATGGCCATTATTATTGTTCCAGGGAGCACCGGGATGAATCGAAACGGCAATCATAGCGGCTCGCAGGACCAGTAAACGTATGCCGGAATCATCCGCAGACCTGACATGGAAGCCGTTACGGCTGCTGACGTTCTACCGGGTCATTCTCGCCGGCCTGCTGACCGTGCTGTATTTCACCATCGGCGATCAAACCATGCTGGGCATTGAACAGCCCGCGCTTTACCGGCTGACCTGCCTGAGCTACCTGTTGTTCAGCCTGCTGGCCGGCTTCACGGCCCGTCTGCGCCGTCCCGGCTACCGGTTGCAGACCATCAGCCAGGTGCTGGTGGATATTGGTGCCATTACCCTGCTGATTTTCGCCAGCGGCGGTCCTTCCAGCGGACTCGGCATCCTGCTGATCATCTCGGTTGCTACCGGCAGCATCCTGCTGCCCGGGCGCATGGCATTCCTGTTCGCCGCAGTGGCGGCCATTGCGCTGATGGGTGAACAGTTCTACGGCTCGTTACAACCCGGCATCGAGCGTAGCGTCAGCTATACACAGACGGGCCTGCTGGGACTGATGCTGTTTGCAACGGCCGGGCTTACCCTGCTGCTGGTACGACGCATCCGCGACAGTGAGGCGCTGGCCCGGCAACGCGGCATCGACATCGCCAGCCTGGGAAAACTGAACGAGCATATCGTCCAGCGCCTGCAGGCCGGTATTATCGTGGTCGACCACAATCATAATATCCGCCTGATGAATGACACCGCGCGCAAGCTGCTCGACTACCAGTACAGTGTTGAAGACCAGCCACTGGAAAACATCTCGCGACCGCTCTATAAGCAACTCATGGCATGGCGCAAGTCGTCGCAGCACGAACCGGCCCTGCTGAAGGGAAATGCCAGCAGCAATATCCTGCCCCATTTCACACCGATGGGCACAGGCGACGGGGTCGGCGTCATGATCTTCCTGGAGGATACCGCGGTGATGGAGAAACAGGCGCAGCAGGTCAAGCTGGCATCACTCGGCCGCCTGACTGCCAGCATTGCGCACGAGATCAGAAACCCGCTGGGAGCAATCAGCCACGCCACCCAGTTACTGAGCGAGGATAATGCACTTGCCAATGGAGACCGCCGCCTGATGACCATCATTGGTGACAATACCGCGCGCGTCAACGACATCGTCGAGAATATCCTGGAACTCTCCCGACCAGGCACTGCGGTCCCGCAAACCGTACTGCTGAAAGACTGGCTGGCGCGTTTTGCCGATGAATTCAGCCACAGCGGCCTGTGCACACCGGAGCAAATCCGTTGTTCGGTGGACCCGGAAGACATGGAAATCCACATGGACCCCAGCCAGCTGCACCAGGTGGTGTGGAACCTGTGCCAGAATAGCATCCACCACGCCGACAACGACATCCCGTTACAATTGACACTGGCCGGTAGCTACGCAGTTGGCTCCCGCACACCACATCTTGATATTATGGACAACGGTCCCGGCATTGATTCCGACATGGCAGACAAGATCTTCGAACCATTCTTTACCACGCGCAGCAGCGGCACCGGCCTCGGCCTGTATATCGCACGCGAGATCTGCGAGAGCAACCAGACGCACCTCGAATACCTGCCCGCAGCACAGGGTGGCAGCTGTTTTCGCATCACCTTCCCGGTCAACAAACGACTGCCGGTGGCCTCGTTCGCACAGGCATGATGACGCATGAACGCTAACCGCGCCCTGATCGTAGACGACGAACCGGATATTCGCGAGCTGCTCGAGCTCACGCTCGGGCGCATGGATATCGAGACACGCAGCGCAGCCGATCTCGGCGCGGCGCGCGAACTGCTGGCGACAGAAAGATTTGACCTGTGCCTGACCGACATGCGGCTGCCGGATGGCGACGGCCTCGACCTGGTACGCCACATCCAGGAACAGTTGCCCAACCTGCCGGTCGCCGTCATCACCGCATTTGGCAGCATGGATACCGCTGTCGAGGCACTCAAGGCCGGGGCTTTCGACTTTATCTCCAAGCCGGTCAACCTGAACGTATTGCGCAACCTGATCAACAGCGTGCTGAAGCTGACTGACGACTATCACCAGCGCGACCGGCGCAGTCGTGACACGCTGCTGGGTGATTCAACGGCCATGCGCAATATCCGCTCCACCATCGCGAAGCTCTCGCGCAGCCAGGCGCCGGTATACATCTTCGGCGAATCCGGCACCGGCAAGGAACTGGTGGCAAAGCTGATTCACAGCAAGGGACCGCGCGCCGACAGTCCATTCGTGCCGGTGAACTGTGGCGCAATCCCGACAGAACTCATGGAAAGCGAATTTTTCGGTCACAAGAAGGGCAGCTTCAGCGGCGCAAGCGCGGACAAGGCCGGGCTGTTCCAGGTTGCCGCCGGGGGGACCCTGTTCCTTGACGAGGTTGCCGAGCTGCCGTTGCACATGCAGGTCAAGCTGCTGCGTGCCATCCAGGAAAAGGCGATACGGCCGGTCGGCGCCGAGCGCGAACTGCCGACCGACGTGCGCATCCTGTCCGCCACCCACAAGGACCTGGCAGAACTGGTCGCAAGCGGCGCATTCCGCCAGGACCTTTACTACCGTCTGAATGTGATCCGGCTTGAAGTGCCGCCATTACGCGAACGCAGCGAGGACATTCCACTGCTGGCCGCGCACTGCCTGAAGAAAATTGCCCGGCAGCTCGACCAGCCGGACCTGGCACTGAGTGACGGTGCCATGCTCGCGTTGACGCACTACACCTTCCTCGGCAACGTGCGTGAACTGGAAAACATCCTGGAACGGGCTACAACCCTGTGCGAGGGCAACACCATCAGCCAGGAAGACCTGCAACTGCCCGATACCGGCACCAGGCAGGAAACCGTCACGGAGGAACCCGCCGGGACGGACAGGCCGCTTGAGCCCGGCACGGTTCCACTTGATACGTATATGGATAACATCGAGAAAGACGTGCTGATGAAAGCGCTCGAGCAAACCCGCTATAACAAGACCGCCGCGGCAAAAAAACTCGGCATCACCTTCCGCGCCCTGCGCTACCGCCTGAAAAAACTCGGCCTGGAATAACCCGGGCAGCATCAGCACCCCTTGCCAGTGACAAAAAGTGACGTCCTGCGTCACTTTCTGACCCGACTGTGCGCTGCATCTCGCTTTCTGCGCGACCCTCAGAAACCGCAATAACGCACAAACCGTGTCGGCACCACCCTACCGACACGTCTCATGAAATATGTATCCTACTGTATTAACTAAACTTTATATGAGATCGCAGATAATCCTGGCGGAAATATTCTGTGCGGCAAAAAGTTGGCACGGTATATGTATATCCATAGGCAGCCAAAGAATCCGGGCGACTGTCCGATACCGAGGCTGTAACAGGGATGCTCGGTATAGGGGCTACCACACAGAACGTTACCAATTTTACGAACCAGAGAGGGTTTACCATGAAACTGCAAAAAGGTTTTACGCTTATCGAACTTATGATCGTGATCGCCATCATCGGCATTCTGGCCGCTATCGCGATCCCGGCCTACCAGGACTACACCATTCGTTCCAAGGTTTCTGAAGGCCTGCAGATGGCCAGCTCTTCCAAGCTGGCAGTCTCCGAGACCTACCAGAGCGTGGGCAGCATGCCGACTGGCGGCAACATCAGCTTTGGCCTGCCGACTGACGTCAGTATTCAGGGCACCTACGTTTCAGCCATTACGGTTGGATCCACCGGCGCGATCACCATCACCTACAACAACAATGTAGGTGGCAACCCGACCGCTAACGAGAAAACAATCGGACTGACCCCGAACACCGCCAGCGTCGGTTCCGTGCAGTGGGCCTGTGGCGTCGACAACACTGACATGCCAAGCAAGTACCTGCCGGCCAACTGCCGACAGTAATGTACTGACCAAGGCTGTACCAGGACGCCCCGGAAACGGGGCGTCTTTTTTTGTAACAAACCTGTATCATCATGCCCACGCGGAATTCATTGCCCGGCAACCCGCATGACGCCCTGGCGGCTGCCACGGAAACACCACAGGAACAGAATCGAACCCTATCTACCGTGAGCAAACCGGTCATCAAACAACCTGCTGCCTGGCTGTTTCTGGTGATCTGCACGATCACTGCGCTTGTTTATTATCCCGGCCTGTCCGGCGACTACATGTTCGATGACACCAGCAATCTGCTGGTTAACAAGTCACTCGCATTTGAATCCCTGGATCTGGACACACTCGGCAAGGCGGCCTTTTCGACACGCTCCGGGGTATTGCGGCGCCCGGTCAGCATGGTCAGCTTTGCGCTGAACCGTTACTTTTTCGGTATCGATCCGTTCTCACACAAGGTCATCAACCTTTGCATTCACCTGGCAACCGGCTGGCTGCTGTTCCTGCTCGGCCGGATGCTGGTGGGGTGTTACCGTCAGCATCACAATCCGGAACTGTCTGCACGGGTCACTTTCTGGCTGCCGCTGGTTGTGAGCGGGCTGTGGCTGGTACACCCACTCAACCTGACCTCGGTTCTGTATATCGTACAGCGCATGACCAGCCTGTCCGCGCTGTTTACCGTCGCGGGACTGTGTCTGTATGTTATCGGGCGCCGGCGCATGCTGGCTGGGCGGCATGGCATGAGCTGGCTGCTAACCGGTCTGTTAGGTTGTGGCGGACTCGCCATCCTGAGCAAGGAAACCGGCGTACTGCTTCCCGTTTACATGCTGGTCATAGAGATCACGCTGTTCCGTTTCAGAAACGGCCAGGGACAGACCGATCGGGCCGTGGCCACCTTCTTTACATTGTTCCTGCTGCTGCCGGCAATCCTGGTGTGCCTGTACCTGGTGCTCAGGCCGGAGGCCTTTCTCAACTACACGGCGCGTGATTTCACGCTCATCGAGCGCCTGTTGACGCAGCCGCGGGTTGTCGTGTTCTACCTCAAGATGATTGTCATGCCGAATACACAGGCGCTGGGCCTGTACCATGACGACATCAGCATTTCGAACGGGCTGATGGACCCACCGACCACGCTGTATGCACTGCTGGCACTGGCTGCGCTGCTGGCAACCGGGGCGGGATTGCGACTGCGCGCCCCGCTGGTCAGCCTCGGCATCCTGTGGTTTTTTGCCGGGCACGCCCTCGAATCGACCATCTTTCCGCTGGAAATGGCACATGAGCACCGCAACTACCTGGCCGACTTCGGCATCCTGCTGGCCTGTGGCAGTGCACTGGCACAGGCGCCGCTGCACCGTCTCGCGCCACTGACACGCGCCGTACTGCCGCTGCTCATGCTGCTGCTGTTTTCGTACACCACCTGGCTGCGCAGCACGCAATGGGCAGACAATGTCGATCACGCCATCTACGAGGCACGCCATCACCCCGATTCGCCGCGCGCCGTGTTCTCCGCCGGGCGGATTCATGCCCGTCTGGCGCTGAACGGACGCCGGGAAAGCGAGGCAGAGGCATTCCATTACCTGGCGCGCGCCGCCAAGCTGAATAGCGCCGGCATCATGCCGGAAATTACCATGGTCAAGCTCGGTTACCTGCTTGGCAAGCCGGTCAGCCAGCAGCTGTTTGACGACATGCACGATAAGCTGGTGAACTATCCATTGACTCCGTCCGACATTACCAGCCTGCAGGAGCTCGCCGACTGCATCGGTGAACGCTGCCAGGTTCCGATCGATACCATGGAACGGATCTTCAGTGCCGCGCTGAAATCCGGCAATGCACGCATGCTGAGCATCTACGGTTTCTATACCATCAACAAGCGCGGCAATTTTGACAAGGGACTGGAACTGTTCAACCAGGCTATCGAAATAAGTCCAAGCGAACCCCAGTACTGGAAAAATCTCATCAATTTGCTTATCGTCATGGCACGCCTCGATGAGGCTGAACAACGACTTGGCCAGCTCAAGGCGCTTGATCTCGTTGGCAGCAGCGAGAATGATTACCGCACCCTGCAGGAAGAAATTGACAGAATCAGGCTGGAACGCAGTCGTTCCGGTGGCGCTGACACAGGAAACCGCTGACCATGACGTATGAAACAAGCATCATTCTTCCCGCCAAGAACGAGGCGGAGAGCCTGAAAACACTGCTACCCGAATTACGCAAACACTTTCCGGACTCAGAAATCATTGTTGTCAATGACGGCTCAACCGACAACACCGCCGAGATCGGCACACAAAACGGTGTCAAGGTGGTCAATCATGTGTACTCGATGGGTAATGGCGCCGCTATCAAGAGCGGTGCCCGCAATGCGGAAGGCAGCATCCTGGTGTTCATGGACGCAGACGGCCAGCACAGCCCGAGCGACATTAACAAGCTGCTCGACATGTTCAATGACGGCTTCGACATGGTCGTTGGCGCACGCCAGCTCGACAGCCATGCCTCGCTCACCCGGCGCATCGGCAATACCATTTACAACCGTCTCGCATCCTGGATGACCGGCTATCCCATCGAAGACCTGACCTCGGGGTTTCGTGCGGCACGGGCACGCCATTTCAAAAAGTTCCTGTACCTGCTGCCCAACAAGTTTTCCTACCCGACCACCAGCACCATGGCATTCTTCCGCTCCGGGCTGCCGGTAGGCTACGTACCAATCCGCGCCAGGATGCGCACCAGCGAGAGCAAGAGCCATATCCGGCTATTCCATGACGGGTTCCGCTTTCTGATCATCATCGTGAAGATTGGCGCACTGTTCTCGCCAATGCGATTCTTTCTACCCATCAGCGGCACCCTGCTGCTGGCTGGCCTGTGTTATTACGGTTACACCTACTATAGCTGGGGCAGGCTGACCAACATGAGCGCCATTCTTTTCCTTTCGTCATTACTGACCTTCCTGATAGGTATTGTTTCAGAGCAAATCTCTGCCTTGCATTACAAGGACATCGTGGAAACCCGGCGACGAACCAGCAGGAGCGATGACCTGGCAGCCGACAACACACACAGCGATGCATAGCATCCCGTCCTGAATAAATTCAGCAGACATCCGGCGCAAGCATCAGTGATGCACATATACCCTGTATGCGTATCGTAAAACTCAGCACCATGGACAGCAGTGGCGGCGCTGCACGCGCTGCACTGCGACTGCATAACGGCTTGCGCGCAATCGGCGTTGATTCACACACTGTCGTTCAACACAAAACGGTTAACGATGATTCCATTCACGGACCCCGCGGGAAAATGGCGAGGCTTGTTTCAAATACCAGGCTACTGATTGACCAGTTACCCGTTATTCCACACTGGCATCACAGCAGTGATGTATTCGCCCCCGGCTGGCTGTCGGGTAATACCTGGCGTCGCGCAAATGCACTCAACCCGGACATCGTTCACCTGCACTGGATCACCAAGGCATTTCTTGGTATCCGTGACCTGGCACGACTGAATGCGCCGATCGTATGGACACTGCATGACATGTGGGCATTTACCGGCGGCTGCCATTACGATACTGGCTGTGGCCGATATCTTCAGACATGCGGCAGTTGCCCGGTACTGGGTTCCAGCCGCACCAGGGACCTGGCACACCGGCTACAGTCCGCCAGGCTACGCGAATGGGAAGGGCTGGACATGACCATTGTCTGCCCCAGCCGCTGGCTTGCCGACTGCGCACGCAACAGCGCGGTACTCGCCGGGCGCCATATTGAGGTTATACCAAACGGCATTAACCTTCAGGCATATCGCCCGATAGAAAAAACAGCCGCCCGCAAACACCTGTCGATCACAACGGATGACAGGCTAATCCTTTTTGGTGCCATGGGCCCCACAGAAAATGCACGCAAGGGTTTCAGTCAGTTGCAGTCGGGCCTGCAGCACCTTGCTGCGTCAGGATGGGACAAACACACGCGTGTCATAGTGTTTGGCACGACGGAGAGTACGCAGCTGCCGCTCTCGGGTTTCCCGGTACAACATATTCCACAGCTGCAGCGAGACGAGGACCTGGCAGCGCTGTACTCGGCTGCAGATGTATTCGTGGCGCCTTCGCTGCAGGACAATCTTCCCAACACAGTAATGGAAGCGCTTGCCTGCGGCACCCCGTGCGTGGCCTTTAACATTGGCGGCATGCCGGACCTGATCGAGCACAAGGAAAACGGCTATCTTGCCACGCCACGTGATAATGAGTCTCTTGCCAGGGGTATTGCATGGGTACTGGAGGATCTGCCACGCTGGCAACAACTGTCACGCCAGGCGCGCGCATTTACCCAGGACCACTTTGACCTGGCAGTTGTTGCGAAGCAATACAAGCAGCTATACAGCGACATTCTTGAACAACGCTGACAAGAAACACTCCGGGTCAGGTCACAATGCCAGCACGTTCACGCCAGGCAAAGATATTTAGCTGCATGTCAAACCCTTCACGCAGTTGAAGCTGCGTGAAAGGTGCTCGACTATAGCTGACTGGCCGAATATGCAGTCTGAACCCGGCATCATTCAGCAGACCGGCAATCTCACCGAGTCGCTGCGGGCTATCCGGGCTAGAGTGATACTCAAGAAAAATACGTTCAACGTTATCCAGTAAACCTGCGCATGCTGGCAGTACGCTTTCCTCGGCACCTTCAATATCGATCTTCAGCAGGTCAATCTGCTTGCCTGCAAGAACCTCCCTGACATCAACAGCCGACACATCTATCCCGCCATTCCCGGCAAGTCGGCCACCATCAGCGCCTTCCTGTGCAAATCGAAGGCGGGTATTTTCATGCCAGACTGCCTGGTTGAACAACTCGACATGATCGTTTCGATTTGCCACATTGTGCTGCAGGCAATCAAATATGGCAGGGTCTGCCTCGTAAGCATATATCCGCGCATCCGGATAGCTGGACAGGAAATAATTAACACTGACGCCTATGTTTGCACCGATATCAACAATGACCGGCGCATTGCTGCCAGACACAAAGCCATAAATACCATCACCGTATATCTCGTCCAACGCGCTGAGGAATGATGCGACATCAGGCACACGATAATCGACACCAAAGGCACGTATCTGCTTCTCCCGGTATCGTTTTGTAAACCCATGTCGCATCCTGAGCCATGCAATTGCCCGGTAGTTATGCTCGGCAAACAAACGTCTGGCATGGAAGTATGGCCTTCTAATAAAGCCACCAAGCAGCGAACTATCGGTCAGAAATGACATTGATTACTCGCTTTCTGATGAAACGCATGGCTTGCTGCAGCAAGCTGCCCTCGCGCTCCTTCAGGTATCGGCCATAAGCACTGAATGCTATTTTATTGATCTTTATAGGGATATCGGCAAGCGTCACCGGCCTGTCCGCAAGTGCAACATCAAAAAAACTGGTGTTATCACAGTGTACGCCGGAACCATCCATGCCGAAGTTTCGGACCAGTGAGACTTTAGGCCAGAGTGTCAGACCCTGCCTGACAAATGCGGATGCGCGCCAGCGTATAGCCCAGGAATCAATACGTCCACGCGACTGGCGCTTGAGCATTCTCATGTAGGGGAAACTACCGTCGTAGTCAAACGCCTTGTCCATACCCTGCGATCGAAGCACACTAATCAGTTGCATCGCATCCGGGCAGAAATTATCCCAGGCGCGCTTCCAGGTTGCCCAGCCCCAGCACTCGGCACCCCCCAGAAAGAAAGTCTCGGTGTTAACATCACTCATGTCGGCAGGAAAGGCGTAACCGTGTATACAATACACGTTGTTATTATCGCGGTATTTCTCCAGCGCCCTGTTCATGTAGTCGAGAAAGAACGGTGACGTTTCCATATCATCCTCAAGCACGATAACACGACCGTGATGATTGATGACCTCGGTCACACCGGCAATAACGGACTCTGCCAGCCCCCGGTTTTCAGCCTGCTCGACGATACGCACATCCCTGAACCCGTCGATACCCCGAATGTACTCCCTGACCGACTCGACCATCGGCACATCTTTTTCACTGCGAGCACCGTCACTGAATATTACCAGTGGCGTTTGTGCCGAGCAGTCATTCTCAAGCAATGACTGTATTGTGCGGCGCGTATGCTCGGGCCGGTTGAAGACAAACAGGGCAACCGGCGCACAGTCCTGTGTTTCCGTCATAACCGGCGTGCTCCTGCTTCAGTCATCATCACCTGCCCGCTCGGCAAGACCACCAACCGGCGATGACTGGCTGTAACCCGCGCGCTGATCCGGCAGTGATTTAAGAAGCAGAGAAGTGGTGGACGCATAGCGGTTGATTGGACTGAAGCCGCTGAAATCAATCTGGAAGTAACCCTTGTCACGCAACTCGTCACATGCACGGTAATGTCGATCCGAGTTGTCCACTATGATGATCCCCCCATCGCGCAGGAACGACTCGCAGGCACGCAGGCACGCATTACGCCACTTACCATCAACCACGATGATATCAAAGCTGTCGTTCGCGGCAGCGATGGAATTTACATACCCTTCCCTGTCGGGATGCAACTGAACCTCGAGGTTCGACGGAGCCATGCTGGATATATGCCGGTGCCAGGTCTCGCTGGATTCCACAGCTATGACGCTGGCACTACGCGCCGCCCAGAATAATGATGAATTACCCGAGCCATACTCGAACACCCGTTTACGCGAAAAATCGAACTGCTTGAGATACTCGATGGCCGGGTAGGTGAACCACGGTATCGGCGCCCCGCCACCATCGACTGGTCTGCCGGTCACAACAGAGCGACTGTAACCCTGCTTTACCAGCATTACCCGGGCAACAATGAAACTTCGCTTGATCGCCAGCAGCATCCTGAATGGAAGTGAATTCTTCATATCGACCTGTTTCCTTTCAATCCCAGCACTGCCAGCGGATTCATAGCCTGTAACATCAACACGCCCTGCTGCATGCCGCTACTCGGGATCATAATGGAGAAAGTTGCAATAAAATACGACACCAGGGTAGCGATCGCTGCACCGCTTGCCCCATGCACAGGAATGAGCATCAAATTAAGTACGATATTGACTACCAGGCCGACCAAAGTCCTGTACAGGGAAAGTTTCTGCAGGCCCTCCAGCGTCAGGAACTGACTGCTGGCAACACCGAGGAATACCGCAACTGAGGCCCAGACATGAATCCGCAGGACACTCGATGACTCGACATACCCGGAACCAAATAACACCTCGATCAGTGCGGGGGCAATCAGCGCCAGTGGAACTGCAATGGCAAGACTGATACGCACCATGAGCAGATACAGCCTGGACAGGCCATCCATATAGAGTTGGGTACCCGCCTCACGTGCACGCACCAGCATCGGCATAATGGATGATGCAATAATCATCGGGATGAAGTAGAAGCCCTCGGTCAAACGCGTGGCCGCACTGTACACGCCTGCCGCTTCATCACCTCTCATCCTGCCCAGCATGACAACATCGACCTTCATGTACAACATAACGCTCAGTCCGGCAAACACCAGCGGCCAGCATTCCCTGAGCAGGGCAACTCCATTGCGAACCACCGGCCGCCATTCGAGTATCCGGTTACCCTGCATAATGTAGACAATCAACAGCCCGATCCCGGCGAACAGGATCTCCAGTGTGTACGCCCAGGCATAAAATGACAGCGAAAATGTGCCCAGAATCAGGAAAATACGCACCCCTGAGAAAACCAGCAGGGCGGGCAACCGCGCCATCACTACATACCTGGACGCAACCCGCGACTGAAACCAGAAATCGATGACATCAAATGCCTGGAACAGCAGGCCAAGTGAGATGATTGCTACCAGCAAACGTGTTTCCTGATTATCAGGCACAATAACCAGGGCAGTAAGGTTACATATCAGGATAGCGAAACCTGCACCCAAAACTTTCAGTAGAGCAGCGGAACCTACAATCCGCTCGTGTCCATCAACTTTCCGCACCAGATCCCGCACTACCACTTTATCCAGGCCGAGTTTTGCAATCGAGGTAAACAGTGCAACAAAGGCGAGCGCAAAACTGTACTGACCAAATTTTCCCGGCCCAAGCACCCGCGCCATCCAGATTACAATTACCAGACCGAGAACCAGCCTCAGAACCCTGTCAGTCGTAAGCCAGGCGGTATTGCCCATTGCCGCTTGCAGGCCATGCCGACCTTCAAGACGCTTGCGTAGAAAACCTGGAAGAAATTTAAGCCAGCTGGCATTCATCGGCAGCAACCGCACCCTGGAGTGTGCTGGATAATACACAGAGTATTTCTTCCAGGCCATTGACTGCACTTGTACCCAATGATGCGTGTCCTACTGTGTCTCAAAGCGGTTAGCTGCCTTTGGTTTCAGCTTCCAGCAGGGCTTGCTCGAAACTGCACGCACTGCCTTGCCAGTCTGTTATACCCTTATATACAGGCGCACTGGCTTCCAGACTGGCGGCCAGCCGACGGCACAGGTCTTGCGGATCTCCGGGATCGGCCAGGCACTCCTGATTATCTGCAAGAATCCATTCGGTTGCAGGGGTTCTTGTTGCCACCACCGGCACACCGCAACGCATCGCCTCGTAAAGTTTCACTGGATGACTGTGGTTACCAAATCGTGATGCCCGGTTAATTATGGTAAGAACATTCATGCTGTTCAGCAGATGTGGCATTAATTCATCCTCTATGTAGCCCAGTGAAGTCGCATAGCCGGGTGCGGGCTGGTTTTTCCATTGCCGACCTGACAGCACCAGGCCAACATCAGGGTGTTGTTGCAACAGCATTTCGTAGGCATCGAACAACACTTTTACACCACGACTACGGTGCAATGACCCACAGTACCCAACCAGTTGCCTTGAACCGGGCAAACCCAGTTTCCTCCTGCATTCAGTCCTGTCCAGCGGAACAAAACCCACAGGATCTGCGGCCATTGGGACAACTGCTGCCGGTTTTCCAGCGCGTCCTGCCGACATGTACGCAAGAAGCCCGGGGCCAGCCGCCGTAATCAGATCCGCCCTGGCCAGGGCCCTGCGCCACAGCATATGCAGGGGCAACATCCAGGGCATATAACTCTCATAATTATCATAGGCATCGATACATGACCGCATACCATGCTTGCACGCATAGTGCTGGGCAAGGATCCCGAAGTAGGTGTCGGAACAACCGATTATCCAGTCCGGCCGGACTGCCCGTACCACCGATTGCAGTTTTTTCAGGTAACCACCGGATAGCGTCAGTGGCTCGGACATCCAGCGCATCCCATTACGTTCGATATCGACTGCCTCACCATTCCTGTAGTCCAGTAACAGGTGATGAATTTCATGCCCCCTTTCGGCAAGGCACGAGGGAAGATAATAGAAACGACCATAGGGGTTGGCCAGCAGATCCCTGCCCATTGGACGGCGTTTGCTAAGGAATAAAAGCTTCAAGTCGAAAATACTGCTATATCGTGTGTATCTGGCTGGTAGATCATTAATAGATTGACAAACATCACATGCTCACTAATATCGACGCCATCCCCGAAATATGAAACATCCTGAATACAGCCTGGATCCGTGCATGCCAGCCAATAAGAGGAGGCACCCACGTTGAGCAGAGGTTATCAATATGATTTCTCCATTAACAGCCCCTATGTCTACGATATGGAGAACAGGGAGCGCAAGGCTCGTACCATGGTCGCCGTCCTGGAAGACTATTTCGACCAACCACTCGAGAACTGCGACCTGCTCAATGTCGGCGGTTCGGCAGGTGTAATTGACAATTACCTGGCTGATCACATGCGCAGCGTTACTGGTGTTGATATAGACAAACCGGCGATCGAGCATGCACAGAAGAATTTCAGCAAGGAAAACCTGGAATTCAGGCTGGCTGACGCGCTTGACCTCCCGTTTGAGGACAATTCATTTGATATCGTGATTTGCTCGCACGTCTATGAGCACGTGCCCGACCCGGAAAAAATGTTCAGCGAAATCTACCGGGTTCTGAGAAGCAATGGCATCTGCTACTTTTCGGCAGGCAACAGGTTGATGTGGAACGAACCCCATTACAATCTGCCCCTGCTTTCCGTGCTACCAAGGGTGCTGGCACATTTATATATAAGGATGGCCGGAAAGGCACATTATTATCACGAAAAACACCTGACATACTGGGGGCTAAAGTCACTCGTCAGGTCCTTTAATCGCGTGGATTACACCGAAAAACTGGTCAACTCCCCCGAGAAATTCCATACAGATTACATGCTGGCGCCAGGCAGCCTGAAAGCCAGGGCAGCGCAGATCCTCACCAGCTTTGCCTACTGGGCCTGTCCGGGTTACGTCTGGATTCTCGAAAAGAAACCGGGCTGACAGGTGCAACAAATCACCGGGGGGGAAACCAGCACGAATATGCGTTTACTGTTCATATCAAGGGCATTCCCTCCACTTGTCGGTGGCATAGAACAGCAGAACCTCGAAATCTCCCGCTCACTTTCCAGCCTTTGCTCAACCACCATAATTGCAAATAGCCGGGGGAAATATTTTCTTCCACTGTTTCTTCCCTATGCATTACTACGGGCATTATGGAGCATGCGCCACTACGATGCTGTATTACTGGGTGATGGCGTACTGGCCATTGTTGGTTACCTGTTAAAACGCCTGACAGGAAAACCGGTTTTCAGTATTGTGCATGGTCTGGATCTAACCTACCAGAACACACTCTATCAGAAGCTCTGGGTCGGCTTTTTCATGCCGCGGCTGGACAAACTAATTGCCGTCGGCAATGAAACTATCCGGCAAGGAGTACTGCGCGGCATCCCCTTGAGCCATTTTGTTTTCATACCAAATGGCGTAGCAAAGCCACCCACCCCGTCAGGGTACACACGGCATGACCTGGAAATCCTCGCAGGACGCAAACTCAAGGGGCGTGTTTTGCTGACCCTTGGCCGACTGGTGAAGAGAAAGGGTACTGTCTGGTTTATTGAAAATGTGGTCGGGATGCTGGACAGCAATCTGACTTATATCATCGCTGGCGCAGGCAACGAAGAAAATGCGATACGCGACGCAATAGACAAACACGGCTTGGCAGACCGAATTGTTTTTCTCGGCGGCATTAGCGACCAGCAAAAGCGGGTGCTCTATGAAACGGCTGACCTGTTCATTCAGCCTAACATCCCGGTTGACGGTGACATTGAAGGGTTTGGACTTGTCGTCCTTGAGGCCGCTGCCTACGGGATTCCGGTTGTTGCTTCCAGACTTGAAGGCCTGAAGGATGCCATTCAGGAAGGCAATAACGGATTTCTCGTTGAAAGCATGAATGCGGCTGCATTCAAGACCAGGATCGAAGCCCTGCTCGATGATTCCGGCTCACTACAGAAAATTGGCACACGGGCACAGGAGTTCGTTGCAAGTCATTATTCGTGGGACAGCATCGCACGCCTCTATCTTGATGAAATCGGTTACAAACAACTCCACCAGCCCGGCTGAACCCTCCTGCTCACCCCACCAGGCAGCCCCTGTCACAGCTCGAAATCGCTCTTGAAACCTTAACCAACGGTTAAAGTATCGACATTATATGACGAAACAATGGCATCAGAGCTGTCTATTGGAGCGCCTTTGTACTGTTATCATGCTCCCGCTCGTTAGACCAGAAACACAGCGTATGTATTTGATATATATGATAATTAGTCAACTTCTTCTTTTCTGGCTGCGCGCTGCGATGTCAGATGTATGTAAGGAATACGGACCCAGGTCACAGTGAGTAACCAGCATTACTAACAGAATGTCATAACTTATGGCCACACCCAACCCGACAGTCAATCTCAGTGGTCTCGCCCGTCGTCTCGTTATGGACGGCCTGCTCGAGGAAGCCGTGGCCGCCAAGGCCCATGAAGCGGCACTGAAGAAACGCACGCATTTCGTCAGTCACCTGGTGGACAACAAGATCCTGTCGAGCGAAGAAATTGCCTGGGCAGGCGCGCAGGAATTCGGCGTCCCGTTGTTCGACATGAACACCATGGATAAGGAAATGATGCCGGTCAAGCTGGTCAGCGAGAAGCTGATCAAGCAACACAATGCCCTGCCAATGTTCAAGCGCGCCAATCGTCTGTATATCGCCGTATCGGACCCGACCAACCTGGGTGCAGTCGACGAGTTCAAGTTCCACACCGGCGTTAATACCGAGGCAGTGCTGGTGGACGAGCTGCAACTGCGCAAATCCATCGAGAATGCGCTTGAGGCACTCGACACCACCATGACCGAACTCATGGATTCCGACCTCGACAACCTCGATGTCAGTGCCGCAGACGACGAAATCAAGGACGGGGACGATTCTGAGCCGGATATCGACGACACCCCCGTGGTGCGCTTTGTCAACAAGGTACTGCTCGATGCAATCAATTCCGGCGCCTCGGATATCCACCTGGAACCCTATGAAAAAGAGTTCCGGGTACGTTTCCGCAATGACGGCGTACTGCACGAAATCACCTCGCCGCCACGCTCGCTGGCCATGCGCATCATTGCACGCCTGAAGGTCATGAGCCGCATGAATATCGCCGAACGCCGTGTCCCGCAGGACGGTCGCATCAAGATGAACCTGTCGCGCAATCGCTCCATCGATTTCCGTGTCAATACATTACCCACCCTGTACGGCGAAAAGGTCGTGCTGCGTATCCTGGACGGTGGCGCAGCCCAGATCGGTGTCGACGCCCTGGGTTTTGAGCCGGAACAGAAAGAACTGTTCGTCAACGCTATTAACAAGCCCTATGGCATGGTACTGGTAACCGGGCCGACCGGTAGCGGCAAAACCGTGTCGCTGTATACCGGCCTGAACATGCTCAATACACCCGACCGCAATATCTCCACCTGTGAAGATCCAGTGGAAATCAACCTGATGGGTATTAACCAGGTCAACGTGAATAACAAGGCCGGGCTGGATTTCTCGCTGGCACTGCGCGCCTTCCTGCGCCAGGATCCGGACATCATCATGGTAGGTGAGATTCGCGACCTCGAAACCGCTGAAATTGCCATCAAGGCGGCACAGACCGGTCACCTTGTGATGTCGACGCTGCATACCAACGATGCACCCCAGACCCTCACGCGTCTGGCAAACATGGGCGTACCTGCCTACAATATTGCCGCAGCCGTGCACCTCATCCTGGCCCAGCGCCTGGCGCGCAGGCTGTGCAATAATTGCAAAAAGGAACGCGACATACCCCAGGAGGCACTGCTCAAGGCAGGCTTCAGGGAAGACCAGCTGGATGAGCTCACGGTCTACGGGCCGATAGGTTGTGATGGCTGTACCGGCGGTTACAAGGGCCGTGTAGGCATCTACCAGGTCATGCCGGTCTCGGAAGAAATGGGACGCATCATTATGGAAGGCGGCAACTCGATGGAACTCGAAAATCAGGCGCAAGCTGAAGGCGTCGCCGATCTCAGGGAGTCCGGTTTGAAAAAGGTCGCCGCCGGAATCACCAGTCTGGAAGAAATTGACCGCGTAACAAAGGAATAAGCCATGGCGGAAAAAGCACTCAAGCAACC
>JAOUBY010000145.1 GCA_029860045.1 Gammaproteobacteria bacterium
CAGCAACGGCCACCTGCAGCCGGTCTACGGCATCACCCTGAAGAGCCGCTTGACCGAAGATCTGGTGGAGACACTGGCCGGCTATCGCGGAATGGGACCGGTGCGCAAGGGCAACCAGGCCTACGAGCACATCCAGAACGACGTCTATGGCAGCGTGATCATGGCCGCCACCCAGGTCTTCTTCGACGAACGCCTCACACGCAGGGGCGACGTGGCCTTGTTCGAAAGGCTCGAACAGGTCGGCCACAAGTGTCTGGAAATGTACGACGCCCCCGACGCCAGCCTCTGGGAACTGCGCACCAGGGCCAAGGTGCACACTTATTCCAGCGCCATGTGCTGGGCAGGCACCGATCGCCTGGCAAAAATCGCCGGCCACCTGGGACTGGAGGAAAGAGCCTCTTTCTGGCGCGACCAGGCCAACACCATGCGTCAGGCGATCATGGAGAATGCCTTCGACGAACGGCAAAACAGCTTTGTCGAAAGCTGGGGCGGCAGCGAACTGGACGGCAGCCTCCTGCTGCTGCTGGAACTGGGATTCGTCAACGTCTCCGACCCGCGCTTCGTTGGCACCGTGGATGCCATCGGAAAGCAGCTCAAGCGCGGCAACCACCTGTTCCGCTACGCCGCCGAAGACGACTTCGGCACGCCGGAAACGGCCTTCACGATCTGCACATTCTGGTACATCGACGCCCTTGCCGCACTGGGACGGTACGACGAAGCGCGTGCAATGTTCGAAAATATGATCAAGTTGCGCAACCACGCGGGACTGCTGTCGGAAGACATCGACCCCGATACAGGCGAAATGTGGGGAAACTTTCCACAAACCTATTCGATGGTCGGCCTGATCAATTCGGCAATGCGATTGAGCAAGAAATGGAGGGATGCCTTCTGATCGGGGTGAAGCACCCTGCGGAAGATACACAGCATGACCGAGCATGCCGACGGACCAGGCCTCATTGGCGATATCGGAGGGACCCATGCGCGCTTCGCGCTGACTACCAGGGATGGGATAGTGGAAAACATTGCCGTGCTGATGTGCGACGACTTCCCCGACCTGTTCTCGGCGATCGAAGCGTACCTTGACCAAACCCGCCCGCACACCAGGCCCGCCCGCGGCGCCCTGGCCGTGGCCTGCCCGGTTTCCGGCGACAGCGTTACCATGACGAACCGCGACTGGTCGTTTTCGACCGATGCACTGTGCCGCCGGCTGGGTTTCGACACGCTTACGATAGTCAACGATTTCGTCGCCGCGGCAGCGGCCGTTCCGGAACTGCGTGAAGGCGACCGTTTGCAGGTCGGCGGCGGCACGGCGGCCGTAAACGCTCCGATTGCCGTACTGGGGCCGGGAACCGGGCTCGGCGTCGCCGCCCTTGTTCCGGGCGGTCGGGGCTGGATTCCACTGGCGACCGAGGGGGGACACGTTACCCTGGCCGCTGCCAACGACTACGAAGCGGATATCCTTGCCGGGTTGCGGCGGCGTTTCGGTCATGTTTCGGCAGAGCGCGCCCTGTCTGGCCCAGGCTTGGTCAACCTGTACGAGACCGTCGCCGACATCAAAGGGAGGAAACCCGCCCGCCTGTCGCCGGAGGAAGTCACTGAGCACGGCCTTGCGGGGGTGGATTCCTCGTGCCTGGAGGCCGTCGACCTGTTTTGCTGCTTTCTCGGCACGGTCGCCTCCGATCTCGCACTGTCGCTCGGCGCGCGCGGTGGCGTCTACATTGCCGGTGGCATCGTGCCGGCATTGGGAGATGCGTTCATCCACTCCGGATTTCGAAACCGTTTTGAGGAAAAGGGCCGGTTCTCCGAATATCTCGCGGCGGTCCCCACGCTGGTGATCGTCAACCGCTACCCGGCGCTGCTCGGTCTCCGCGCCCTCCTCGACGGACAATTGGAGCAGCAAGGCGAACGCGAACCTTCCGGGAACAGTATCTTCATATAGCGACAGTTCAGATACGCTGGCCCGGTTACCGCCCACCGCTTCAGGTATCTGCTGGATTTAAGCCGTTCAGATATTCAGCACTGACGTCTCAATAGGGTCGAACTCTGACCTTCATCAAACACATCTGATGGTTACAACCGAAGGCCTCAGTACGGCCAGAACCGGACATTCAGCAAATTCCTGTGAAGGTCCGGAATGCCGCAGAACAGGACGTTCACGTCAGACAATTTGTACTTCCGAGAACGGCCAGAAGCGGGCATCCGTGTATTTCTAGCTTAAATATCAAGGGAGCGGTTGGTGTCGCTCATTCTGCCCTATCATCACTGCCATTCTGAGATACTTCATTCCAGATCGG
>JAOUBY010000095.1 GCA_029860045.1 Gammaproteobacteria bacterium
CCGGGCAAGCGCCGGCAGATCACCACCGAGACCCATGGCATGGCGCATGAACAACTGCCGCAGCGGGCCGGTGCGGTTGACCAGGGTCAGCCCGTCACTGCGCAGGCGGCCAAGCGCCGGGCTGGCGTTACTAAACAGGTAATTGATGCCTTCCATTGCCGACATCATCAGCAGGTTATCACCCCGGCGCCAGCGCTCGTAACGGCGCAGTGTGTGCAGGGAGCCCGGGTCCCTGCCAGCCTTGCAAGCCGCCACGACAACCTCGGCCAGTGCCGCCGCATCCAGCAGACCCAGGTTGACACCCTGCCCGGCCAGCGGGTGGATCACGTGTGCCGCATCGCCAATCAACGCGGCCCGCTCGACCACGTAACGTGCTGCATGCTGGCCGCGCAACGGCCACACGGCGCGCGGGCCGGATTCGCTGATATCACCCAGACGGTGCTCGAATGCCGCGGCAAGTTCGCTATGAAAGTCCTCCGGGGACAGTGCCACTATGCGCTCGATATCAGCCTCGGGAAGTGTCCACACGATCGAACACCAGCCATCACTCAAGGGCAGAAAGGCCAGTGGCCCACCCGGCAAAAACCGCTGCCACGCTGTATTGCGGTGCGATTGTGTCGTCCTGACCAGCGCGACCAGGCTGGCCTGGTGGTAATCATCGCGACTCACCTGGATACCGAGCATCTCGCGCAGCGGTGAATGCGCACCGTCCGCAGCCACCACCAGGCGCGCGGCCAGGCTGCTGCCGCTTGCCAGTGTCACCACCGCCTCTTCTGCACTGATAGTGACATCCCGGCAGGACGCCGGCTGCAGCACGCTGACCGACTCCAGGGCATGCAGGCGCTCCATCAATGCACCCGTCATCATGCGCGGCTCGATAATATGGCCGAGGCAGGGTTCTGCCAGTTCCGCGCAATCGAAATGCAGGCAGCCACTGGTGCCGGCATCCCACACTTCCATGTCGGTAAATGCACAGGGATGCTGTGCTGCAATCGCATCCCAGGCATGCAGGCCACGGAAAACCTGTTCGGAGGCACGCGTGATGGCAAACACGCGCGGATCACGTTGTGCGGGGGCATCACCCGACTCGGGCGGACGTGCCTCGATCAGCGCAACCGGGACGCCGGCCTCCCCCAGTGCACAGGCCGTCGCCGCACCCACGATGCCGCCGCCGACAATGATGACTTCATACCGGTCCATGGGCTTTTACAGGGGCAGCCCGCGCGCCAGTCGCGGGGTCTGTACCGAGCGCCCCATGGTCAGCCGGGTTAACAGCCGCTTGGCCGGCGGCAACAGATCCAGCGCAAGCATGCCAGCGCTGCGCACCATGCCCAGTCCCGGCACCGGTAATGTGAACAACCGCACAAGGCCATCGGTAAACAGGGTGACATTCTTATGGTCGCGCCGCCGCCACTCGGCATAGCGTTCCAGCACCTGTGCACTGCCCGGGTCCTCCCCGGCACGGATCGCATCGACCAGCACCTCGGCAAGCGCGGCAATATCGCGTGCGCCCAGGTTGAATCCCTGCCCGGCAATCGGGTGCAGTGTATGAATTGCGTTGCCGACCAGCGCCATGCGCGGGGCAACCGATTGCGTGGCACTCACCAGTTGCAGCGGCCAGGCCTGGCGCTTGCCAACCCGTTGCAGGCGGCCAAGCCGGTTACCGAAGCGTTCCTGCAGGCGCGCAAGAAATTCGGCATCCTCCAGCGCCATGACGGCATCGGCCTGGTCCGATCCCACCGTCCACACAACACCGCAGCGCTGTTCAGACATCGGCAACAGCGCCAGCGGGCCGGTGTCGGTAAAGCGCTCCCAGGCAACATTATCGTGCGGGAGTTGCGGCGTGACATTGGTGACAATGGCGGTCTGTCCATAGTCGATCCTGCGACAGCCGATACCGGCCTGCTCGCGCAGTGCCGAATCGGCACCGTCGGCGGCCACCAGTACGGCGGCCGTCATGCTGACCTCGCTGTCCGCCTGCGTGACCCTGACCAGTACCTGCCCGGCCTCATGGCTGACGGCGGCAACGCTGGCCGGGCAATACATATCAACATCATCGCGCTGATTAACGGCATCTGTCAGCACCCGGCCAATGTCGCGCGCCGGCACCACGTAGCCGATGGCCGGCAACCCCTCTGCCTCGCGATCCATGTTCACCTTGCCGGGGTAACCGCGATCCGACACATGGATACGGTGAATGGGCGTGGCTGACCCGCTCAATGCGTCCCATAGCTTGAGGCCTTCGAAAATACGCCTGGTGCCATAGGCCAGCGCGATGGCACGATCATCATAGCCCGGCTCGGTACGCACCGCGGCGCGCACGGATTCAACCAGCGCAATACGCACTCCCTGCCCCGACAGGGCACAGGCCAGGCCGGCACCGACCATGCCGCCACCGACAATGATTACGTCATAGTGCTGCATGCCTCACACCGTACGGAAGGTAGTCATCGTGCCGTCGCATGCCCGTCGGCCATCAACGCCTCGATGTCCGCAATGGACCTGGGCGCGGCATCGGTCAGCACCTCTGGGCCCTTTTTGGTAACCAGCACGTCATCCTCAATGCGAATACCCATGTTCCACCACTTCTTCGCAACGCCCTTGCTGCCGGAGGGGATATACAGGCCCGGCTCTACCGTCAAAACCATGCCGGGTTCCAGCACCCGCCATTCATCACCCACCTTGTAATCACCCACATCATGCACATCCATGCCAAGCCAGTGGCCGGTACGGTGCATGTAGAAACGCCGGTAGGCCTCCTTGCGAATCAACTCCGCCGGCCGGCCCTTGAGGATGCCCAGCTTGACCAGGCCGCGCGTCAGCACCTTCACCGCCGCCTCGTGCGGTGCATTCCAGTGGTTGCCGGGCTCAACCTGCTTGATGGCCGCCGCCTGCGCATCCAGTATCAGTTGGTACAGCGCACGTTGTGCTGTACTGAAGCGCCCGTTGACCGGGAAGGTGCGGGTTACATCGGATGCATAGCAATCATATTCTGCACCGGCATCAATCAACAGCAGGTCACCATCCTGCAACTGGTCACTGTTGGTTGTGTAGTGCAGTATGCAACCGTTTGCCCCGCCACCGACAATACTCGGATAGGCCGGCACCATGCCCGCGGCATGAAATTCATGTAGCAGTTCGGCTTCCACCTGGTATTCGTACATCCCCGGCCGACAGGTCTGCATGGCGCGCCGGTGGGCACTACAGGCAACCTTTGCAGCCGCACGCATGGCGCGCACCTCGGCAGGATTCTTGTACAGGCGCATGTCGTGCAGCAGGTGTTCCAGGGCGACGAACTTGTCCGGCGTGCGCGCGCCCCGCCGGCTGCCCTGGCGAATGCGGTTGACCCATTCCATCACGCTCTTGTCGAATTCCGGGCGTGAGCCCATGGTGTAGAAGACCTGTTCGCGGTCTTCCATCAGGCCGGGCAGGATTTCATCGATGTCACTGATGGGAAAGGCATCGTCGGCATCAAACTGCTCGACCACGCCTTCGGTGCCGGCACGCCGCCCGGTCCAGGTTTCCAGTTCGGCATTACGCTCGCGGCAAAACAGCAGGTATTCGCCATGTTTGCGCCGTGGTATCAACACGGCCACTGCATCCGGCTCGCCGAAACCGGTCAGGTAGTAGAAGTCACTGTCGGCCCGGAACGGAAATTCCACGTCCCGGTTACGCACCTGCTCCGAGGAAGTCGGGATAATGGCAATCGAATCCTTGCCCATCATGCGCATCAACTGCTTGCGACGCCGACTGAACTCTTTCCGGGTAATCATCCGTACACCATCCTATTGCAGGCGCGCCGAGCCCGGGGCCGGTTGCAATTCCTCGCGCAGCAACAACACACTCATGCGCACATACTCGGCAATCTCCACATAGGCCGTTTCATCGGCTTCATCCGGCGCATCACAACTGAACCCGGCATGCGATATATCGTAAAAGTCGTGCATCACTTCGCGCATCGTCTCCGGCAGATCGACACCTTCACGAATGCCGCCCAGTGCCAGGCCGTACAAAAACCCCCCGCACCACTCACTGAGTGCCCGGGTTCGCACCGTCAGCGCTGCCGCGTCGGGCGGCAACAGCAAGACGAAGCCGAAATTGTCGTCATGCAGCTGGGCAAGGATGTCAGTCTGCAGTGTATCCAGCATGTCGCTGCAGTCCTGTGCAGCCGCGCTGAGCGTGTTGCCTTCACCCAGCAGATGCTCCAGTAACGGTGACAGTAATGCCTTGCCACCCGCGGTGACCGTGCCGCTCAGCACACCATGCGCCTCGGCGGCACCACTTTCCGCACCAGCCACCTGCAGGCAGCGCTCAAGTTCGGCATAGGTGATTGTAGTTGTCGCGTTCAATTCCATCTCCAGCTCCGGGCCACAGCGGCACCGGATACCTTATATATTACTATTGTCTCATAAACCCACTCGCCCCCAGGGAGAGGGGGTGCTCTATTTGTACCGCGGGGGTTGGCATTTGTGTCGAGCATCTAATAACAGTTCATATAAATATTTTCATTTACGACTTTACTTTATAGTCAATTCAATCAACGTGTACGGGGCAACGATGACTTTAATATATGTGTTTATACCACACCGGCCCTCACACGGTAGCAGACCGAATCCCGTGTACCGACAAGTATAGTGCGGCCAGTGTCAATATTGACCCTGTCCGGCAAGCGCACTATATTGGCTGCATGGCAAAAAAAACCACGCCCCCGAACACCGAAAAGGAACTCGAACTACTGGAAGAACAGGTAGGGAGTTTGCTTGATGTTGTCGAACGACTGATGAAGGAAAACCGTTCATTACGCTCCCAGCAGGAATCCCTGGCAACAGAGCGTGCCGGTTTACTGGAAAAACATGACCTGGTGCGCAACCGCGTTGACGCCATCGTCACACGCCTGAAGTCACTGGAGACCGGGGCATGAGCGGCGCTATCAAGATCACCATCTTTGACAAGGAATACATGGTCGCATGCCCGGAAGGTGAAGAGACTGCCCTGAAGGCGTCCGCCAGGCACCTGAGCGAAAAAATGAAGGAAATCCGCTCCGCTGGCAAGGTCGTTGGAATGGATCGCATCGCCGTGATGGCCGGCCTTAATATTGCGCATGAGGCCATCGAGCTGGGTGTCGGGACCGCCAGCGGCCCATCCAGTCCGGTAGGTACGCGCCTAAAGAAACTGAATACCCGGGTCGAAAAGACTCTGGCAAAATACCGGCAGTCAGAATTGAATTAACGGTGTATGCCCACCGACCGATCAGGTTCGGGCATCCCCTGCCGTGTTCGACAGTCGCTGAGATCTCCTTGAGCCTAATTTCCATCTCAGGGGACTCAAGCTGGTGCCATGTGCATGCCCGCCATGAGCGGGAAGCCTGAGGCATCACTGCCGTCCCCCTCTTGAACCGCTGGTTCAAGGGCAACAGCGACACCGACACATGCGGAGGATGCCCTCTTACTGAAAAGCAAGCCTTGAACGTGGCTCGCAGACCCCAGTCCGTTCACCCGCCATGCCTGACTATCAAGCACTCCGCCAGTCCATCCGCAAACAACGCCGTTCACTACCGGCAGCAACAGCCCGGTCCTGCGCAGCCCAACTGGCGCAGCATGCATGCACGCACCCGCTGCTGAGCAACAACCGACATATCGCGACGTACCTGCCGGCAGATGGTGAAATCGATCCCTCTCCACTGATGGAGTGCCTCTGGTCGATGGGCCGGACCCTGTACCTGCCGGTTCTGGTGCCGTTCGCACGCGGCAAACTCTGGTTTGCGCGCTACCAGCCCGGCGATGCACTGGTGGCAAACCGCTACGGCATCCCGGAACCGCAGCACCGCCAGCTGGTCAAGCCATGCACACTGGACCTGGTGCTGATGCCACTGGTCGCATTTGACGCGGCCGGGCACCGCATTGGCATGGGCGGCGGCTTTTATGACCGCAGCTTTGCATTCCTGCATGCACGCCGTTACTGGCGCAAACCGACACTGGTCGGACTCGCCTATCAGTTGCAACGACAACGCGCCATTACACCCAATCGCTGGGATGTTCCGCTGGATGCGATCGCAACCGAGACCGGTTGTCACGTGACCCGGCGCTGAACAAACAAGACAACGATGCAATCCATTATTTTGTATCTTTTTAACAACACTAACCGGGACAACGTATGAGTTACTGGCTAATGAAATCCGAACCCGATGTGTTTGGTATTGATGACCTGCATGCCTTGCCGAAAAAAACCGACATGTGGGAAGGCGTACGCAATTACCAGGCGCGTAACATGATGCGCGATGACATGCGCACGGGCGAACTGGCCTTCTTCTACCATTCCAACTGCAAGGAGCCCG
>JAOUBY010000042.1 GCA_029860045.1 Gammaproteobacteria bacterium
TGCCGAGGTCTGGGTGCGTTTTACAGAGGTCATTGTGCATCCCGCCGATGACAGTGGCGATATCACGTATACCGTGGAAGACACCACCGATCCGAATAACATACTGCCCTACCGCGAGATCGAGCTAAAGGCACTGGTTGGCGGCAAGACCATGTTGCTGGGTGAGATCCCACTGGATGCCAATGACTACAGCTGGGTCCGCCTGGTGATCGACCCTGACAACACACGCATCGTGGAAACCTCCGGCGCCGAGTACCTGGTGGAGTGCCCAAGCTGCACACAAAGCGGCTTCAAGCTCAATCGCGACTTCACCATCCCGACCACCGGCTGGATCGACTTCATCATCGACTTTGACCTGCGCCAGTCACTCACCCTGAGGCGCCCAAACCAGCCACGCGAGGATTTTGATTACCTGGTACGCCCCACGCTGCGCATACTCGATACCGAACTCGCCAGCTCCTTCATTCACGGCATCGTTACCGACCTGCGCACCGAACAGGTCAACCCGGCCACCCCGGATGCCTGCTGGGTATACGTCTATGAAGGCGACGCGGCCAGCGTGACACCCGATGACATCTGTCTCGACCTGGATACCAATGTCTGCCCACTGGCCGACCGGCCCCTGCTCGAAACACAGGTGCTGTTTGACGGCGTTAGCGGCGATTACATCTACAACACCAGCTTCATCTACCCGGGCCTCTACACCGTCGCGCTGGTTTGCGAGGCGGATGACCCGAACATCGATGACAGCCTGTTGTTCATGAGTGAGGCCGAAGTACAGGCGGATGCCATTGCGGGCGGCGCACAGCAGGACCTGGCACTGGTGGACGTGCCGATACTGACCCTGCTGAAGACGCTGGATAGCAATGCCGACGAAGACGTCTCCGGCACGGTCACCGCCGGCGACACGCTGACCTATCGGATGAGCCTTGGCAATGACGGTAACGTCACGCTCACCAATGTCACCGTGAGCGATCCGCTGACCGGACTGAGTGCACTGCTTTGCGGTGCTGTCTTACCGGCCACGCTGGCACCCGCCGCAACACTCGACTGTACCGCCACGTACGTCGTGCTGCCGGCGGACATCAGCATCGTCAACACGGCGACGGCAGGCTCTGACCAGGCCGGCCCGGTTGACAGCTCCGTGACCGTGGATGTGGTTGCTGCACCGTAACGCAGTCCTGCTGAAATGAAAAAACCGGCTTCGGCCGGTTTTTTTGCAGGGAATATGGTCTGTCCCGGGTTTCTCAGCACCGCCAGGTATTGCCATTTTTGTCATGTCTTTCCCGAAAAAATGGCAGGCTCAACTGACATTATTGTCATGCATACAGGCAGCCGTTCAGCCAGTCCGATGCTTTTAGCAGGCGATTGCTTCGTCACTGCGTTTCTCGGTAACTGCTCCATGCGTCGCCTACAGGGATGTAGGCGAGGGGCGTGAGCAGGATGCGGAAGCTTTACTCTACCTCCTACACCCATGTAGTCGTCGCAATGACGCGTTGTGTCTTTCTGGTCTACGTTGCCGTCAGGTAATGAATACTGAATAAGCCGTCAGGATCTGTCCACACCTTTACCGGAACGAAGTCAGCCTGCGCGGCCAGGCCGTGAAACTCATCGACTGAATACTTGTAGGAATTCTCGGTGTGGATGGTTTCACCTGTCTCGAAGCGGTAGGCGTTACCATTGATGCGCACGCGGTGATCACTCGTGCATTCAAGGTGCATCTCGATGCGGCCCTCGCCCGTATTATAAAGCGCCTTGTGCCGGAAATTTCCGGTATCAAAATCCGCTCCCAGGCGCTGGTTGATGTGCGAGAGCACATTGAGATTGAAATCCGCCGTAACGCCCTGCGCATCGTTATAGGCATTCTCAAGGATGGCAGCATCCTTCTTCAGGTCTACCCCGATCAGCAATCCGCCGCCACGACCCACCAGCCGCCAGACCTGCTTTAGCAGTTGCAGGGCCGAGTCCGGGTCGAAGTTGCCGATGCTGGAACCCGGGAAGAAGGCGTTGTAACGGCCCGGCCCAAAGTCCGGGATGTCCCAGGGTATCGAGTAATCGACACAGGCCGCATGCACGGTGAGCCATGGGTAATCACTCGCCAGGCGTTGCGCGGAATCAATCAGGTGCTCGCGGGAAATATCCATGGGGACATAAATCCGGGGCCGAACGGCTTCCAGCAACAGGCGAATCTTGGTGCTGCTGCCACTACCGAACTCCAGCAGGAAACTGTGCATACCGAGCAGCCCTGCCATTTCCTGTACGTGCTGCCTGAGCAGCCCGATTTCCGTGCGCGTTGGATAGTATTCCGGCAGCCGGGTAATGGTATCGAACAGCTCCGAGCCTTTCTTGTCGTAGAAATATTTCGGAGACAGGACCTTCTGTTGCAGGGAAAGACCCGCGTGGACCTCGGCGACCATGGTGTCTACCGGCGAATGCAGCTCATGAAAATATATCGCGTCTTTCTTTGTTGCCGTTGCAGGAGTCATGACATTGATCCGGTGCGCGTTCAGAGGTCATCGGCCAGGCGTATGCCGGAAAACTGCCACTGGTCCCCGGGGTAAAAGAAGTTCCGGTAACTGGTCCGCGCATGCCCCGGCGGCGTCACGCAGGAACTTCCGCGCAACACCACCTGGTTACACATGAACTTGCCATTGTATTCACCAATGGCACCCGCCGCCGGGCGATAACCCGGATACGGCGAGTAACTCGAGCGCGTCCACTGCCACAGGCTACCGAACATCTGCGTGATGCCTTCACCGTCGGCAACAGTACACGGGTGCAGGCTGATGGCAGCGTGTGATGGTGCAATGTCCCGGCGCTGACACACGGCTTCCCATTCCTGCTCTGTGGGCAATCGTTTTTCGCACCAGCGCGCGTAGGCATCTGCCTCGTAGTAATTCACGTGGCAGACCGGCAGTTCAGGGATGAGCGCCTGCAGGCCGTACAGCGTGTACTCGAACCAGTCGTCGTCGCGCCGGGCCCAGTAATACGGATGGACTGCATTACTTTCCTGCAGCCAGGCCCAGCCATCCGATAGCCACAGCCCGGGCTCGGTATAACCGCCATCCGCTATGAATTCCAGGTATTCGGCATTACTAACCAGTCGGTCGGCAAAGCGGAAGCCCGGCAGGTGGAAGTCATGCGCCGGAACCTCATTGTCAAAATGAAACCCGTTGCCGGCATAACCCATGCGCATATCCGCGGCCTCAAAATCCAGGAAGCGCAACGGGCGATCTGCCACTACCGTCACAGACGGAGGCGCCTTGCGCAGCGCGGGATACAGCGGATTGAATGAGAAACTGTACTTGATGTCCGTGCACAACAGCTCCTGGTGTTGCTGTTCATGCTGCAGGCCCAACTCGCAACGCTGCAGGATAGCCTCCCGGTCCGGGTGATCCGTCTGCGCCAGCAGAACCACCATGTGAGCGTCGACGTGCGCACGGTACTGGTAAACCTCGCGCACGGTGGGGCGTGACAGCAGTCCGCGTTGCGCACGCGGATATTGCGCACCGATACCGTGGTAGTAACTGTTAAACAGGTATTCGTATTCCGGGTGAAACGGGCGATAGTCACTGGCAAACGGCTTCAGAATGAAGGTTTCGAAGAACCAGCTGCTATGGGCCAGGTGCCACTTGGGTGGACTCGCCTCCGGCATGGCCTGCAGGCCGAAGTCCTCGTTCTCCAGTGTCTCGCACAGGGCCAGCGTGGCCTGCCGAACTTCCGTGTAGGCGGCAAGCACAGTGTCGTCACCGGGAACGGTGTTTTGCGTCAGCCCCGTCATTCTTATGTCGTTGTCCTTCAGCAGGAAAGGGTGTCAGAGCACGATTTCCGCTTATTCTAGGAAAAATGGTGGCCCGACACCAATTACCCGCTAAATTGCCGGAGATTACCTAAATCAGGGCGGAGTCAAGCGACGACGACTTTGCACGGTTAAACCGCACATGCGCCCAAACGGCCGGGGTGGGTCTGTTCTGGAGTTAACCTTGAGAAATCGTGGCAAGCGAAACAGCTTTGAACAAAAAAGCTGTAATTGGGTACTACCAGTGTATTCTGTACTCGATCACTACCGAGCGATCATTGCCAATAGCGTCCCTGAATACCATGCCCATGGTGTCACTGTCATTCAGGCGATAGCGCCTGTCAGTTGCAGTCACGACAACGACTGCACCAAGCAGATTGATCGCCGGTCTGTAGGCGCCGGCACGAGTAATCAACCTGTCAGTGTAAGTCTTCAGCTTCTGCTGAACGATCTGCTGGTTATTGTTGACAGAGAGCATGTAATCGTATGCTGACATCGTCATGCTTGTCTGTTTCCAGCAGGGACACTCAGGTTCTGATTCGGCATGCAGGGTCTTTTCCTTGTCATCCGCATGAACGGCTGAAAAACACGCCAGCGTACATATAATGCCTAGAGTACAAAGAACGCTTGTTAGATATTTGCGCATCTTTCTGACCTCCTGCTTCTGAATGGCGTGTGGCCACCGTAAAGCGATACGCTACCCCCGGTTTTCCGGGACTATCTTTAATCTAATACCAGTATCCGGGGATTTCTATTGCACTAAGGTCGCATGCACGCGAGGACAGTATGTTTAATAGGATCGGAAACACATGAGAATCATTGCGTTTTTCCCCCGAGCCCTTTAATTTGAAAAAATGGGAACCGAATACCCCTGTGGCGCGTCCTTGTGTCATGAGGAGCAATCTGGCAATCGAAACCATGCCGTGCAGCGACGATTTTGAACAACAGTTAACCGACGTTCTCGACCGCCTGTACGCGGCCGCGCTGCGCATGACCAAAAACCGCTCCGATGCAGAGGACCTGGTCTCCGATGCGGTCACCAAGGCACTGAAGAACAAGGACAAGCTCAAGGACCCGGCCAGTTTCCGCGGCTGGATGTTCCGCATCCTGACCAACACGTTTATCTCGCACTGCCGCAAGAAAAAGAACCGCCCGGAAATCAGTCTCGCCGAGACGGACAACGAGAACGAGGAAGAATTCTGGCTGTTTGATCGCCTGCATCAACCGCTGCTGTTGTTCTGGGGCAGCAACCCGGAACAGGAATTCCTGAACAATGTATTACGCGAAGACCTGGCCAGGGCTCTCGACAAGCTCAAGGACGAATACCGGATGGTTGTACTGTTATCCGATGTGGAAGGTTTCAGTTATCCGGAAATCGCCGCGATACTGGACATCCCGGTCGGCACCGTGCGTTCGCGGCTGGCACGCGCCCGCTCACGCTTGCAAAAATCATTATGGCAACAAGCCATCGACACCGGCTTTGTAAAAGACCCGGCCGATCGGCTACGGAGTGAAACACCATGAGCAGTCCGGAAAAAATCGATTGCGAAAAGGCCCTCAGGCACCTGCTCGAATACCTCGACCAGGAACTGGAGGGAACGCTGCAACACCAGATGGAACAACACATGTCCAGTTGTCGCAGCTGCTTCTCGCGGCTGGAGTTTGAACAGACACTGAAGACGCATATCCGCAAATCAGGTACCGAGCAAGCGCCGGACTCACTGCGCAACCGGGTTGTCGGCCTGCTGAAAGACTTCGAAAAATAAGCAGACACGCAGGGGAGATAAACGCATGGTCGCAATAACCAGCATGGCCAGGGAACACATACTGGAGGCCGTACAGCTCATGTACGCCGATGTCGCCAACAACCCGGACAAGGAATTTCATTTCCCGACCGGCCGGCAGACCTGCATCTTCCTCGGTTATCCAGAGGCAATGCTCGATGCGGTGCCGGCAACGGCAGTGGAATCCTTTGCCGGGGTCGGCTACCCGTTCGCCGCCGCTGGCATACAGCCCGGCAATACCGTGCTCGACATTGGCTCCGGGTCCGGTACCGATACCCTGGTTGCCGCCAACCTGGTCGGCAGTGCGGGCAAGGTCTACGGGCTGGACATGACCCGCGCCATGCAGGAAAAGCTCGCGCGGAATATTGAATTGATGGACATCGGCCACGTGGAGGTGCTGCCCGGTAACGCTGAGGAGATTCCATTGCCCGATGCCAGCGTTGATGTGATTACCAGTAACGGTGTCATTAACCTTGTGCCGGACAAGCCACTGGCCATTCGCGAGATGTTCCGCGTGTTGCGGCCAGGCGGACGCATCCAGATCACCGATATTGTGATCGGGGTAGGCGAGGACACCCTGGCCGATGTCCGTAACAACCCCAGGCTCTGGGCCGAGTGCATCGTCGGCGCCGTGACCGAGTCGGGCTACTTCGACATGTTTGAGGCCACCGGTTTTGCGCGCCCGGAAACCCTGAACACGTTTGACTACTTCTCCGAAAGCAGCAAACAGGAAACGCGCGAGATCGCGGCCAGCTTCCAGGCCCATGGCATATTGCTTACCACGACCCGGCCCGCCAGCTGAGCTATTCTTCTGCTAACGCAGACAGGCATAACCACCAGAAGATCTATGATTGATTAATACTCGTCATTCCCGCACGGAGCCTGCCCCCGCGCGGGTGGGGGCAGGAATCAAGCAATACATTGACAATTACCATTAAATACAGGATCCCCGCTACGCGCTACGCCTCGTAAAGACGAAGTTATTCTCAATAAACCAGTGCTTCCATAATAAAACGGGAACCGATTTTCACCCCCTGCGTCCTTGTAAGTAAGCACGCACATAAAGGGGCTGACATGAAAATCACAAATATCACATTCAAAACCGCCTATTACTTCCTGATCTCGACGGTCCTGCTCGTCTCTCTGACCGCAGGCCTGTCAGGCCAGGCAATCGCAGACAGCCCCCGATCCCGTTACAGCCTGGACATATCCGATGCCGAAGTTACCTTCTCGGTGAAGGTTCTCGGTCTTATCACTGTCACGGGGCAATTCGAGCAGGTTGAGGGCGGCCTGCTGTTTACTGAAAGCTGTGGCACTTCCAGCATAGCATTTCGCGTACAAGCCGCCAGCGTCAACACCAGCGATACGCTGATAGACAACATGATTCGTGGACCGTCCTTACTGAACAGTGCACAACACCCCGTCATTACTTTTAACAGCTCGCAGGTGACTGGTGGCACTAATGGTCCCGAAACAGTCACCGGGGTACTAAGTCTCAACGGTGTTCAGCACAACGTCAATTTCACAATTACACCGGAGAATGGTCAGTTGATCTACACCGGAAAACCACAGACCTACCGCGCAAATGCATACATCAACCGCAGTGACTTTGGCATCCCGTCACCGATGATCGGCACCAGCAACCGGATCCGCATCCAGGTCAGTCTCACGATCAGACAAAGCGAACTGATACTGGCCACGGCTAAAATCCAGGAAGCAACGCTCTGAAAAAAGGGAACTGATCTGGCGCTGCTGCGTCCTTGTAAGTAAGCACACACAAAGGGGGCTTACATGAAAATCGAAAACAACATCGTTACACGTTACTGGGCTGCAACCACCATACTTCTCGCCGGCGTTGTCTCCGGCTGCAGTTACTGCCTGCCGCTCGTCCTCAGCCTGAACATCATTCAGGTCATTCACTTCATCTACCGGGAAAGGAGCTTGCTGGCCTTCCCGGTACAGGTACGCGTGAGCTACCTCGGACTGCTGTTCCTCGCCCAGGCGCCTTACATGTTCTGGATCTTCTGGTGGCAACTGATCGGCACCGCCGCCATGGTGCTGTTCCAGTACTGCTTCCTGGCCCGTGTCATGTCACTCATGCCGTGGAATAAAAACGAATCCTACTCCATGGACCTCGTGAAACGCACCTTCTTCACAGCACCGGTCACCGGCAACATCCTGCAGGGACTGCCGGCCGAACCTGCTGCCTAAAACAACATTGTGGGAGATACAACTATGAAACGACTGACTGCATTTTTCTATGGACTGGCCTGCTACGCGGTTTTTTTCGCCACCTTCCTGTACGCCATCGGCTGGGTCGGTGACCTGTATTTACCCGTCACCATCGATTCCGCGCCGCTGATCCCGACCGGGTACGCACTGCTGGTCAACATTGGCCTGCTGACCCTGTTTGCGCTGCAACACAGCATCATGGCACGGCCGGCCTTCAAGCGCTGGTGGACGCAGTATGTGCCAGAACAAGTCGAGCGCAGCACCTACGTGCTGTTTTCCAGCCTCGCCCTGATTGCGATGTTTGTTTTCTGGCAACCACTGGGCGGCATGATCTGGCAGGTAGAAAACACTGCTGGCGCTGCCATCCTCTACAGCCTGTTTGGCATTGGCTGGCTGCTGGTGCTGGTGGCAACCTTCCTGATCAACCATTTCGACCTGTTCGGTCTGCGCCAGGTGTGGCTGTATCTACTGAACCGCGAATACACGCCGCTGAAATTCAAGACCCCCGGCGCCTACAAGTTCGTGCGCCACCCTATGTACATCGGCTGGTTCTTTGCTTTCTGGGCAACACCGGTGATGACTGCAGGTCACCTGTTCTTTGCGTTGATCACCACGGCCTACATCCTGCTGGCAATCAGACTGGAAGAACGTGACCTGCTCACCGCGCTCGGCGAAGACTATGCAGAATACCGCAAGAATGTACCGATGCTGATTCCGTGGTTGCGTAACGCTTCAGGGCAACAGGAAGCACTACAGAAATAAGTACATGCTTGATGGGCCCGGAGACAAGGGTGAATAATTTCACCTTGTCTCCGGGCCCTTTTGCTTTAGTTTAAGCTCGTGATCGGTTGGAACATGCGCCGGTACTGGCTGGGTGTGAGGCCACTGCGGCGCTTGAACAGCCGGCGAAAAAAAGAAGCATCTTCATAGCCGACCTCGACACTGATTTCATCCACCGGCAACCGCCCGGACTCAAGCAGGCGCTTGGCCGCTTCCACGCGCAGGTTTTGCAGATAATCAATCAGCGTGCTTCCGGTTGCCGCCTTGAAACGCCGCTTCAGGGTGCGCTCGGGAATACCGGTATTACCGACCACCAGTTTAATGGCCCCGGCGTTGCGGAAATGTTCGCCCAGCCATTCCTCACAACTTCGTACCACGGAGTCCGCATGCGGTTGCCGGCGCACCAGCGTCGCGTAGGGCAGTTGCCCTTCACCATGCCATTTCAGTAAATACACCTTCGCAATGCGCAATGCCTCGCCCGGACTGCCGTGTCGCGAGATGATATGAATGGCAAGGTCATGCCATGAGGTGGTACCCCCCGCGGTCACAATACGGCCTTCCGGATCGGCGAACACCAGGTTCGGTTCGGGACGGAAATGTACTTTTGGGTAGCGCTTGTTGAACAGGTCCTGGTAACCCCAGTGGGAAGTGGCCTGACACCCATCGAGCAGGCCGGTGGCCGCCAGCATCACCGCGCCGGAGCAGGCGGAATAGAGTGTTGCGCCGCCCCTGTGCCTGCGGCGAATCCATTCCATGAGTTCCGGATAACGTCCCTCGATGTCCTCATCCGGCCCCAGCCACAGTTCGGGCAGAATGACGATATCGCCATCCGGGTCATCGGCGATGGCGCAATCCGGCCGGACCGGGACGCCGTTACCACAGGCAAAGGCCGTGCGCCGGGGGGAGACAATGCGCACCCGGAACAGCGCCGGTTCCGTTTCAGTTCGCACCAGGGTCTGCCAGATATTGCCGGCCGCCAGCAAAACATCCAGCATGCCGTATAGCGCCGAACCCGCCGTCTCCGGCACGGCAACCATAAGGACTTCAACCGGTTTACTGCTGGCAGTTACCATGGACGCACCCCATTAATGGCACAAATGCCCTGTTTTTGGAAATAATCAATCTTATCCGGGTGGCTGTCAAGACCTATCGTATACCTCAAGTCGACCCCGGGCGGCACGCAAGCCGGGCGACTCACCGACAACCACCCTGAACAGGAGCATGACCATGAGCAATCAGACAAAAAGCAAACCGACCCCGCCCGATGCGGACAATACGACCGTCAACGGCATCCATTTGGAGACACTGCAGGGCACTGTGAACGCCATCGAGCAGGAACCCGACCTGGGCAAGTGCAAGTTTCGTGCAAGCAATACCTGGCTGGGTGGTAACCATAACCGCACCACCGTGACCGGCTTTTACGGCGCCAGGCAGGAAATCGCCCACAAGCAGCAGTTTGAATTACATGCCGACGAACCACCCATTCTTGCTGGCAACGATGAAGGCGCCAACCCGGTCGAGCATTTGCTTAACGCCCTCGCCGCCTGTGTGACGACCAGCATGGTGGCACACGCCGCGGTACGCGGGATTCACATTGAAGAACTGGAATCCGAGCTGGAGGGCGACATCGACCTGCGCGGTTTCCTCGGACTTGATGACAATGTGCCGAAGGGTTTCACCGACATTCGCATACGCTTCCGGGTCAAGGCCGATATCGACAACATGGAACGCCTGAAGCGGCTGACCGCTTACTCACCGGTGTTAAACACGATCACGCGGGGTGCGAACGTGGATATCCAGGTGGAGGCGAAGTAGTTAACGGGATCAGAGCGCAGATTCACCTGGTATCAGGAGAAACTGTGCTCTGACCCTGTTTATTTTTGTTACTGCCTGAACAGTAATTCAACGTAGGTCTTGTAGTGGCGTAACTGCTGCACGGTGATGTCTGCCTCTTTCAGCGATTTGGATAGAACAAAGGCACCTTCAAACAACGACATGAACCCGTCCGCCAGTGACGACGCGTTGACCTCGGCATTTGGTGGATACTTTTCCATGATTTGCTCAATCAGGGAGGTCAGTTCCTTGCGCGACAGGTAAAACTCGACATTGATAATGTCGCGCGTCTCTTCATCGAACTGCTGCATTTCGTAAACGTAGGATGCCAGCAGGCAACCGGGAAACGGCTCGGTCAGCCCCTCGAACAACTCTTCATACAAACCGATAACGAGCAGAAACTGCTGCAGCGGATCGTCACTGAGTTTCTGTGCACGGGCGAGACTGTCCCGGAACAACTGCACGCCTTCATCCGAGTATCGCTGGATCAGCGTCCGCGCCAGGTCACGCTTGCTCTTGAAGTGATGGAAAAAGGCCCCCTTGGTCAGGCCCAGGCTCTTGATCAACTTGTCCACGGAGACACCCGCGTAGCCATGATCGAGGATCATCGCCTGTGCCGTATCCAGGATACGTTTACGGGTGTCTTCGCCTTTACCAGCCATGCCTTATCTAAACATACTCAACGGTATGTGTAAATGCCTGATATAGATAGTAGTCATATATTAACGACTATCTATTTATAATAGATACATTAAGTTACAGATACACAAGAAAACATACCAATTGGTATTTACAAGCCCCGGTTCATGGCCTATAGTATGAAACATACCATCCGGTATGTAAATCAGACTCTTTGGGGGGCACACCATGATCGACTACATAGAACCACTGACTATAGCGCTTATCCCGGGATTCCTGCTGCTGGACTTCTTTATCCAGCGGCGCAAATACGACAAGACGCGACACTGGCGACTACGCGGCCTGCTGGTCACCGTGGCCATCGTCTTCTTTACCGGCGAAGTGGCCCTGTTCTGGGGTAACGTCTTTGGCGAGATACACCTGTTCGACCTCGCCTGGCTCGGCCTGTGGGGTGTCATCCCCGGCATCCTCGTCTACGAGCTGTTTCACTACGGCTATCACCGCGCCGCACATGAATGGAACTGGCTGTGGCGTGCCGGACACCAGATGCATCACAGCGCGGAAAGCCTGGACGCCTTCGGCGCCAACTACCTGCACCCGCTTGATGCAGCCCTGTTCGCCACCATCAGCAGCCTGGTGCTGTTTCCGCTGCTGGGGGTCTCGCTGGAGGCCGGTATCGTGACCGCATTGTTCCTGGTTTTCAATGCCATGTTCCAGCATGCCAACATCAATACGCCACACTGGCTGGGTTACGTCATCCAGCGCCCGGAAAGCCACAACATCCATCATGGCCGCGGCGTGCATCGCTACAATTACTCGGACCTGCCACTGTGGGACATGCTGTTCGGCACCTTCCGGAATCCGCAGCAGCTTGAAGATGTGCAATGCGGTTTCTACAAGGGTGCCTCGGCACGACTGGTGGACATGTTACTTGGCAGGGATGTAACCAGGCCGGCACCCGGCACGCAACCCCGGCACAGCGCGAATGGGTTGGAACGGTCGGCCTGAAAAACAAAGGGGGCCGGATACAACCAGTGATGTACCCGGCCCCTTTTACTGGCTCATTCTCTTGTTGCCGTCACATCCAGGTACTCGCCCCTGATTTGGGTTGTACCGTCGGTCGCTATGTTATGCGCCGCGTAAATGGCTTCCAGCTCGGCGCGTAGCGATTTCTGCCCGGCATCATCCAGTGCATCGAAGGCGCGCTTCACCGGGCCGAAATGCTGGCGGAAGAACTCCACCAGTTGTTTGGTATCGAAGGGGTACTTCCAGCTCGGGTAGTATTTGCGCTCCAGCCTGAACGAGGTGAAGTTCTCGCCGAGTCGTTGCTCCACGATATCTTCCACACCCCAGAGTACCGGCGAAGGAACGCCAACCGGCGGTGGCGTATACCGGGAAACGCACTTGAACATGGTGGCGGCGAAGCTTCCCGGCGTCCAGTTGGCCATGTGCAGGCGGCCGGCTGGCTTGCATACGCGCGCCATCTCACTGGCGACCCTGTCCGGGTCGGGCGCGAACATGGCGCCAATCTGGCTGATGACGACATCGAACTCGTTGTCATCACAGGGCAGCGCTTCCGCATCACCGACATCGAAGCGTACTGAGATACCCTCGTAGCGCGCACGCTCCTGCGCGTGTTCGATCAGGTTGTCGGCGATATCAATACCGGTAACGATCATGCCCTGGTGTGCCGCAGGGATGGCCGTCTGGCCTGCGCCGCAGCCGATATCCAGCAGCCGGCTGCCGATGGGGATCTGCCAGCCATTGAGAATCTCGACCGCGCCCGGCTCCATGAAGGTGGCGAAAATGGCGTAATCACCATCCTCCCAGGTGGCCTTCATCCTGCCCTTGATGGCGGACGGGTCAGGCGTACCTGCGGTTGAAGTGCGGGCCACCTGCCCGGTTGATTGGGTGGTTTCAGTGTGTGTGTGCATTGCCTTTCTCCCAGTGGTTTAACTTGACGCCTCCAGTCTGGGCAAAACCGCACCGGGATTTACGGCGGAAGACTGGTGATTAGTCGACGATTAAACGATGATTGTTCTATGCACTTATAAAATCAGCGAGTTATGATGTGCTCTCCCAACTGGGGGGCAATAAAACATCGGTACAAAACATGACCGGGGCAGACGAAATCACTAACGACACACCGTTCCTGCTGGGCGACTGGACGGTGGACCCTGCCCGGGGCCGGCTGTCGCGGGGGGCTGAAGAACACAAAATCGAGCCCAAGGCGATGACGGTACTGGTGTGCCTGGCGCAACAGCCCGGACAGGTCATGTCACGCGAGGCAATCGAGGAAAAGGCCTGGGCCGGCGTGGTGGTCGGCTATGACTCGCTGGCAAGCGCCATCATCAAGCTGCGCAAGGCGCTGGGAGATGACGCCAAGAACTCCGCCTATATCGAGACCGTACCCAAGCGCGGCTACCGGCTGATCTGCCCGGTACGTCCCGTAACCGCTGATGCACCGGATACAGACACGCAAACTGTCGACACACCGGCACCCTTGCAGGAAACGACCACCTCAGCTCGCAAGACCCTCCCCCTCGGCTACCTGGCCCTCGCGGCTCTGGTTGTGGTTGCGCTCGTTGCCGGCTGGTTTGTCATTACCAATGAACGTGGCGACTCGCCACGCGGCGCCATAGCCATAAGCGAAAGGCCGGTGATTGCCGTGCTACCGTTCGAAAATCTCAGTGCCGACAGGCAGCAGGATTATTTCAGTGATGGCATCACTACCGACCTGATTACCGACTTATCCAGGCTGTCCAGCCTGTCGGTGATTGCGCGCAACTCGGCATTCGTTTTCAAGCATGTCGATATCGATATCCGCAGAATCAAGCAGGAACTGGGCGTAGATTACGTGGTGGCAGGCAGCGTCCGAAAAGAAGGTGAACAGGTCAGAATTTCCGCGCAACTGATCGATGCCGGCAGCGGCATCAATATATGGGCTGAACGTTTCGATGGCACGCTGGACAATATCTTTGCGTTCCAGGATGCCGTCACCTCGGATATAATTGCAGCACTCAAGGTCAAAATCACCGACAAGGAACGCACCCGGCTTGCCCACAAATACAGCAACAGTATCGAGGCCTACGACCTGTTCCTGCATGGCTGGCAAAGCCTGTGGCTGTCTTCACGCGAAGGTACATTAGAGGCAAGGGACTATTTCCAAAAAGCTATCGAACTGGACAGCAGCTTTGCCCGCGCCTATGCCAACCTTGCGCTGACCTATATCTATGACCACCAGCTTGGCTGGTCTGACGATTCCAAGGAAGCACTGCGCATGGCGCACCAGTATGCGGACCAGGCCATTGAGATCAACCCCGACCTGCCACAGGTGTACTGGGTAAAAGGCTTCGCCGACATCTTTCACAAGGACTACAAGCAATCCCTGAAGCATGCGCAGAAGGCGCTCGACCTTGATCCAAGTTTTGCAGCCGGCTATGGCCTGCTTGCCACCACGCTGAATTATGCCGGCAAGCCCGACCAGGCCGACATCGAGATGCGCAAGGCCATGCAGTTAAACCCCATGCACCCTGCCCTCTATAAAGTGATTCATGGCGAGATATTTTTTAACAAGCGCGAATACGCCAAGGCCATCGGGAATTTTAACTTTGCGCTACAGACCAACCCGGAAAGTGAAGAATCGCGACTGTGGCTGGCAGCCGCCTATGCACATGTCGGAGAAATCGAGGAAGCCGCATGGCAACTGGAACAAATCAGGATCAGCGGCAGTGATTTATCATTGCAGCGCATAGAAAACGTCATTCCGTTCAAGGACCCGGCACAGCGCAAGCATTTTATCGATGGGCTGTATAAAGCCGGACTGAAGAAGTAAACCAGGCTGACCAGCGCCACTGGCCCTGCTTACCTGAATCAATCAAGTGAACAGTTCCACCCATTTAGGCAGCTTGGGCGGGGGTTCGTGTGCCCCCTGCAGCTGCTTGAATGAATGAACCAGTTCAGTGAAGTCCTGATGGTCACGATCATAGTAATATAGATACGGCGCGCGATAGTTGATGGTGTAGAAACCTGTTTCATCGACAAATCCGTATGACATAACACGAACGCGAAGACCGTCGTCATTTTTGTACTGCATAACCAGCTGGAAACCCTGTTTTTCATCCACCTGTGCAGGCTTGTTGCTCAGCACTTTCAAACGTTCCAGTCCATTGCGTTTGCGCAGCTCGGCCACATACAGGTCCGCGGCCTCAATCGGCAGCATGCCTGCAAGGCTCTTTTTCTTGAGCGTCGGGAATGCGTTGTCCGAATAACGGCGGGTAACCGTAATGGCATGGAGAGAGGTACCGTCACGTGTGACAGTCATCGACTCCAGCAGGATGGTACGCAGCTTGTCACCGACCTCAAGCTGTTCCCAGGTGTCTGGCTCGGTCGTTCGGACCCACCCTTCCGGAACACTCATCTGGAAACTTTTTGACTGGGCGACACGATTCAGATCATCGGTCATCGTCCAGTATGCTGTCGTGGCGCAACCACTGGTCAGTACTGCCATAACAATCAGTGCGAGGATGTTCTTCATAGTCTCTGTCCCTGCTCTCTCATAGTGAACTCAGATACTGCCGGACATAGGCGCGATCATTGGCATCATTCGGCGCCACGCTCAGGTAACGTTTAAAATAGCTTCGCGCCTTGTCCTTGTAGCCCGTTTTCATGTAGTGCATTCCCAGCCGTAGATAGGTTGGGGAAAAATTCGGTGACAGCTTCTCTGCCTGTTTATACGCCTTCAGCGCCTTTTCACTGTCACCCTTTTCATCGCGGCGACTGTAGGCCTCGCCGAGATAGAAATAACCGGCTGGCGGGTAATGGCGACGCAGGTTACTGTCCTCCATTACGAGGATCACGCTGCTGAAACGATCCTGGCCAATATCCTTGTCCAGGACATCCAGCCTGATGGGACTTACAACGCTATTGTAGGACTTCGAACCGACGCGGCCCTCGCCCTCGTGCCGGGCCGACAGACGCTTGAATTCGTCAATGCGTTCCACCATCCTGGGGTGCGAGGAGAAAAAATAGGGCTCCTCCAGCCCCAGAGCCCTGGACTCGTCTGCCAGGTGCTGAAAGACCTTGTGGGCCTCATGGGGGTTATACCCGGACTTGACCAGCCGCACATAGCCTTTGGCGTCTGCCTCGCGTTCCAGATCGCGGGAGAAGCCACTGATTGAGGACACCGCCGCCAGGTTGGCAAACGGAATTCCGGACAAGGCAAAGGAAGCCGCATTCTTGGACCTTACACGCTGCTTGAAGCTGTGCTTCTCGATGAAGTGGGCTGCCTCGTGCGCCAGCACCGCAGCCAGTTGTGCTTCATTCTCAATACGGGCCAGCAGGCCGATATTGAAATAAATGCTGCCATTGGGCAGTGCAAAGGCGTTTAGCTGTGTCGAATCATAAATTTTGACATGAACCTTGCCCTTGAACTCCGGGTACAGGCGATCCATGACACTCTGCAGATAGGCCGTCGCCTGCTCGTTTTCATAAAGCTGGCCACTGCGATCAATGGTAGCGTCAAAGCCATCGGCCTCATGCCACAGGCGGGTTTCCTTTTCATGCAGGTTACCGGTATCCCCGGTATTGCTGAAGGAAGTTACGCCTCCCGTTGAAGCACAACCGCCAAGCAACAGAAACAGGCATGTCAAATACAGGGCATTTTTCACAAGTCACCTTCTACTTTACGTAAACGTTGCGATACTTCTCGATACCGGGGTACCAGTCGAAGATTGAGCCAACAATGTTGCCGGCATCCTCAGAACTGCGAAGACTTGTCGTACCCTTGCGGAAATCGCTGTTCATCCACAGCAGATCACCGGTCCTGAGGTCAACCACGCCGATGTGAATAAAAGAATGACCCAGCGCGGGTGGCGGACCGCTGAAAATATTGACGATCGGGATATTCCCGGCAATGGCCTTGGCCTTGCGTCCGGCGGTCGACACATAGTCCTCGCCGTAAATCATCACGGCAGCGTCGGCCCCTGTCTTGCGTTGCAATTCGACCAGTCCCGGGCCGATGCCATAATCAAAACGCCTGATCTTGTGCTGCCAGGCAGTATCCGAAGCGGTATTGACCACCAGCTTGTACAACGCCATGTGTTCATCCACGACAGCCGCAGTTTTATCTGACAGGTCGGGCACACTGACTTCTTCCAGGCTGGCATCTTTCCTGATAGCGGATGAGACTGACTCAAATACATTCCTGCTGGCCATCTCGCTCCACTCCGGCACCTCTTCCATGACATCGCCGGCTGTGACTTCCTGCACCTCGATACTGACCGGCAGGACCACCACCTTTTTCGGAAGCACAGCACTGCTCTTCAGTAGCTTGTAGTGAACCCAGTGAGGTGTGCTGGCAGCCTGTAATGACAGTGGCAGCACACAGGCCAGTACCAGGACGGCCATGAACGCAGATTTGAATTTAGACACTTTCTTATCCCCTTGATTAAATAGTGCTATTTCTTTAATAATTATCTGCAGGATGTATGCCTTTCTTTACAGGATTATGTGTGACGCAGTTCACATTTCGTCATAAATCCCAATCAGTCAGAATCATTGCTCAATGGGTGTATTGGGAGAAAATGTACTGGTACCCTATGCCACTTTATATGCTGGATATGCTGGAATAAATAATTTACGCATGCCGTCTGATCCCGCACTCCCGTGCTGCCAGCGGCCCGGCAAGGTCGAGACCAACCCCTGATGGTCGAATATCACGATACAGAACGGGGTGACACGGCTCATGATGATCGAAAGCATTTCGAATACCTGGTGCTGGATGTATTCCAGGCCAGAACACAACTCCTGAAAGAAAAAAGAGCCACACCATGAGAACAGTTTTTATAACCATCGCCCTGCTAACCGCGCTTGCCGGTTTCCAGGCGAATGCAATTGCCGCGGACGATGTCGAAGCACTGCTGGCGGCCAGCGATGAACCTGCGGGCGTCGTCTTCGAAATCGTCAGTGGTGATGCGGACACGCTGGGCAAGTTGCTCCCCGCAGTACGCGCCGATATTGAGCGCCTGCGGGCGCGCTTTCCCGGGCTCCCGATCGCCGTCGTCAGCCACGGCGAGGAACAGTTCGCCCTGACCCGGGGGAACAGGACAAACAAACCCGAACTGCACGCAATCGCCGAGGAACTGGTAACCGGGGGGGAGGTAGACCTGCACGTCTGCGGCACCTATGCCAGCTGGTCCGGCGTCGAGCCCGGCGACTTCCCGGACTATGTCGACGTGGCTCCCGCCGGCCCCGCACAGATCAACGACTACCGTGCGCTGGGGTATGTTCTTGTCACGTTACCCTGAACAGCGGACTCGAAAATAGTATCCGGTCCCTTTGCATCAGTTAGCAAAGGGCACAGACCCTTTTATTGCCTTACACGATATACAGCTGCAGCAGGGTTGGTCGTGAGCGCACCCATGCGGGCGACTCCGAAGCCGATATTGTCGATGCGACTTGCCAGCGGCGGGATTTCATCAGCGCAACAATCCTCCACAGCCAGAGCCTTCGCAAGCCATTCGTTGACCGCTCCAGCCGTAAGACCGGCGCGCAACACGGCGGCCATACCCGTGTGCAACTTGTCCAGCACCCGGGCATTGCTTGCTGCAAGTTTCCTGACAACTGGCCAGTATCTCTCCGCAAGATACTGCCGACACACCATCTGGGTAGTGATCATGTCCAGCACTTGCTCGTCACTGAACAGCTCCATCGCATAGGTGTCTGCGTCCAGTTCGTCATGGCGCGCAACCGGCACGGTAATCATCCTGTAGAGGCGCGCATAAGCACAGAAAAACCACGCAACCGGCTGGTATCCGGGGCCCTGCATGTGCGCTTCCTTGCAGTACAGCGGCCATATTTCACGCAGTTGATACAGCCAGTTCTCAAACCGATTGTAGCGCTTCGAAAACTGGCCCAGCCGTCGGGCCAGGGCGCACTGAAACTGGGTATCTGACAGGCTCTGCATCAGTGGAAGACCGATCACGAGGGTATTCGTTGACCACACGGGCAGTACAAAACCCGGAGTCTTGCGGATATACAGGTCAAAGTCACCGGACAGCACGATGCGATCGATACGGATGCTGCAGTAGTGCCGGGACTGGTCTGCGACCAGTTTAAACAGCGCCGGGCAGGACAGGTTGTCGAGCTCCCGACCTGCGGGCAACGCTGGCCTGAAGTGAAACAAACGGTAGCTGACCAGGGCGGCAAGCACCCCGACGACCAGCCAGGTCAACAGCAGTGTCCAGGCTATAACCTCGCCGTTGAAGACTGCATGGTAGATGCCCAGGGCACTTGCAAACACGAGCCACGGGAACAACAGGAGCCAGGCATAACCGGCTAATGCAAAGGCAGTTGCAATCAGCAGGTAAACACGCGGGCGGGAATCCGACAGGGACTGGCACTGTTCACAGACCATCCCGAGGAGGGACTCCCTCTCAATACCCGCAGGTATGGAAAGGTTTTTCCATGCCTGGCTGGAAATGCTAAATGCTCGCAACATAAGGCAAGTCTAGCCACCTGCATGATCCGTTCCGAGACAGTTATCACGCTTTAGGGTATGGCGATAAGCAAAAAGGGGCCGGATACATTTTCTGACTGACGAGCATTGTTACAACTTGTCTCCGAGACTTTCATCTACGGCAGCCAGCCGCCGGTTGCCTGCAGGGGTGCGGGGTTGTCCGGCCTGCTGACCCAGAACGCGATGCCGAGGCGCTGTGCCTGCCCGGCCGGGGCTGCTGGCAATGCAACCCGCCACTTGCCATTGTCCGAGCCATGTACGGCATGCTTAAGCACCACGAACTCCTGCGCCAGGGTACGGCCGTTGTTCTCCCCTCGCGCCACCGGCGTTGAAATTCCGAAACCCAGCAGTGCAACGTGAAGTTCCAGCTGCTCGCCCTGTACCGGAAAACTTGCGTTTATATACTCTGAATCGATATCTGCAACCAGGCGCCCCGGTTGACGATCACCGCTGCGCGGCCCCATACCGAAAGTCCAGCCACGCCATTCACGGCCATTGGCGAAAAATCCCGGTGTGTAAACCGTGCGGGCTCTGCCGGCCCGCGCATAATCACGATGACGCTCACCGTATTCGGCAGCGGCAAAGGTGTCCTTCCAGCCAATATAATCCCAGTAGTCCACGTGGAAGGCGACCGGCACGACTTCCGTCCACAGCACATCATTGTCGACATAGGCATTCAGCCAGCGCTCTGCGGGCGGGCAACTGCTGCAGCCCTGCGAGGTGTAGAGTTCAAGTAATGTGACCTGGTGTTCCCCGCTGTCGAACTGCCGGGAAGCCTCCGACGTTGATGCGAAAAACAGCAACGCCAGGACTACAACCGCATTGCGCTTCACAGCTACCCTCCATGGCCCCTTTATTGTTTTCTGCCCGCCGCCTCGGCCTCGATAAATATACGCCGGACTTCGGGGTAAGTAGTTTT
>JAOUBY010000043.1 GCA_029860045.1 Gammaproteobacteria bacterium
CTTGACCTGCTTGATCTCGACACCGTCCGGGTTATTGGAACCCACCTCGTGCAGCGCAAGGATATGCATGACCACCAGCGCCAGCAGCACGATCGGCACTGCAATCACATGGAAGGCAAAAAAGCGGTTCAGCGTCGCATCAGCGACCACGTAGTCACCTCGAATCCACAGGGCGATTGATTCCCCGATACCGGGAATGGCGCCAAACAGGTTGATGATCACCTGCGCGCCCCAGTAGGACATCTGGCCCCACGGCAGCAGGTAGCCCATGAAGGCCTCGGCCATCAGGCACACGTAGATAATCATGCCGAAGATCCAGATCAGTTCACGCGGCTTCTTGAACGAGCCGTAGATCAGGCCGCGGAACATGTGCAGGTAGACCACGATGAAGAACGCCGAGGCGCCGGTGGAATGCATGTAACGGATCAGCCAGCCCCAGTTCACATCGCGCATGATGTATTCAACGGAGTTGAACGCCAACGCGGCGTCCGGCTTGTAGTTCATGGTGAGCCAGATACCGGTGATGATCTGGATTACCAGCACCATCAGCGCAAGAGAGCCGAAGAAATACCAGAAGTTGAAGTTCTTTGGTGCGTAGTAGCGGGCCAGGTGGTCGTACCACATGCTGCTAAGCGGGAAACGTGCGTCAATCCAGCCCAGCAGGCCACCCTGCCACTTTTCGGATGTATTACCAGCCATTATGCAGTCTCCTCAGCTTCCCCGATCATGATTTCGGCATCACTCAGGTAACGGTATGGCGGAACGGGAAGATTTGTCGGTGCCGGCATGCCCTTGAACACGCGACCGGCCATATCAAACTTGGAGCCGTGACATGGACAGAAGAAACCACCCTGCCAGTCCGGACCCAGGTCGACCGGTGCCACGTCCGGGCGGTAGGTCGGCGAACAACCCAGGTGGGTACAGATGCCGGTCAGCACAAGAATCTTTGGCTTGATGGAGCGCACGGCATTCTGTGCATATCCGGGCTGGTCGGAAATCTGGGAACCGGGATCAGCCAGTATCGAATCCATGGACTGCAGCGTGTCCAGGTTTTGCTGGGTGCGGTTGACAATCCATACCGGCTTGCCACGCCACTCCACACGGATCATCTGACCCGGCTCCAGCCTGCTGATATCGGCACGAACCGGTGCGCCGGCGGCCCGGGCCTTGGCGCTGGGTTGCATGGACGAAATAAACGGCACCAGGAAAAAACCGGTACCTACTGCACCAATGGCCGTTGTGGCAGAGGTCAAAAATCGACGCCTGCCAGTATTGGTCTCCTCGCCACTCATAGGGGCAATCTCCAGTATTTTTAATAAAAACAGTTGGTTAACTTATTGATTGCCGCCCATTCATGGCGCAAAAGGTAGTCAACCATATCGGAATATTCTGATTTAGTTCATGAAGATTCCAAGGGGCGTATAGGATGGTGCATGCGCCTGCCAAGGTCAAGGGAAAACGGGAGGATTCAGCGGTAGTGTTTGCGTGCCAGCCAGCCCTGCCGCAATGAATCAACAGCGGTTATTCAAACCGGGTTATCAATATCGATAAATGTGTGGCGGATATCGAATTTCTTCGCGAGATGCTCGCCCAGCGCACAGACCCCAAAACGCTCTGTGGCATGGTGGCCGGCGGCAAAATAGTGGATACCGGTCTCACGCGCGACATGTACCGTCTGCTCGGAGATCTCCCCACTGATGAAGGCATCCAGCCCCTGCTCCGCGGCGGCCTCGATATAGGACTGCGCCGCCCCGGTACACCAGCCGACGCGCTGTATCTCCGCGGCTGTGCCGGGAATGTGTTGCGGCGCGCGGCCCAGGCTTTGTTCGATATGTTCACAGCATGCCGCCACGTCGAGCGGGCGAGGCAACTGTCCGTACTGCGCAAGCTGCAGGTCACCCGCAGGACCAAAATGGCCAAGGCATTCGATACCCAGCACCTGCGCCAGCTGCGTGTTGTTGCCCAGTTCGCTGTGGGCATCAAGCGGCAGATGGTAGGCCAGCAGGCTGGTGTCCCGCTCGAGCAGGCGCTGCAGGCGCTTACGTTTCAAGCCGGTGATACAGGCATTCTCGCCCTTCCAGAAATAGCCATGATGTACCAGGATCGCGTCGGCCCCCTCGGACTGCGCCGCTTCGATGAGCGCCATGCTGGCGGTCACGCCGCTGACCAGCACGCTGACTTCTGCATGGCCTTCCACCTGCAAGCCATTCGGGCAATAGTCGGCAAAGCTGTTCACGTCGAGCAGCTTGTTCGTATAATCCACCAATTCCAGCAGGGCTGCCATGGCACGATTTCCTGATAAAGTAATCAAACGCTATTTCCGGGAGTTCCCGGCGCAGCACACAGGGTAACCGACCTATGGCGATTCGCAAGTCTCTCTTCTTTATCCTGCAGACGGTAGTAGTCGGTCTGGCAGCCGCTTTCATCTACGTACTGCTGGTACAGCCCGACCTGCTGCGCACAGACGGCACCGTCGTGGAAGTCACCGAAACACCGGGACAGGAAACTGAAGCCCCATCCACCCGCCCCGGCGTGTTCGATGGCATGTCGGTCGGCCCGGTATCCTATGCCGACGCGGTACAGCGTGCGGCCCCGGCCGTGGTCAACATTCACACGGCAAAGATCATCACCCGGCGTGCCCATCCCCTGCTGGAAGACCCCATCTTCAAGCATTTCTTTGGCGACCGCTTCTCCCGGTCCCGTCGCGAAGTGCAGACCAGCCTTGGCTCCGGCGTTCTCATCAGCAAGCAGGGCTATGTACTGACCAATAACCATGTTATTGACGGTGCCGACGAGATCCAGGTGCTACTGGCCGATGGCCGCAGCGCACAGGCAACAGTGGTTGGCACCGATGCCGACACCGACCTGGCCGTGCTGAACATTGATACCCAGAACCTGCCGGCAATCGTCATCGGTAATTCAAAACACCTGCGCGTGGGTGATGTCACACTGGCCATCGGCAACCCGTTTGGCGTCGGCCAGACTGTTACCTTCGGCATTATCAGCGCCACCGGGCGCGATCATCTCGGCATCAACGCGTTTGAGGAATTTATCCAGACCGATGCAGCCATCAACCCCGGCAACTCCGGCGGCGCACTGATCAACGCCAGCGGGGAACTGATTGGCATCAACTCTGCGATCTACAGCCGCTCCGGTGGCTCACAGGGCATCGGCTTTGCCATCCCGATCAATCTTGCCAAGGGCGTCATGACGCAGATCATAGAAAAGGGGCACGTGGTGCGTGGCTGGCTGGGTATCGAGGCACAGGACCTGACCGCGGCACTGGCGGATTCATTTGGCCTGTCGGATACGAAAGGGGTACTGATCTCCGGGGTGCTGCGCAACGGACCGGCCGACGATGCCGGGCTGCTGCCAGGCGATGTCGTGACCCGCATCAACAACACGCCGATCGCCGATGCCAGTGAAGCCATGAAGGTCATCTCCGCGCAGCAACCAGACACGCTGATTGAACTGGGCGGCATCCGCAAGGGCGAGGCGTTCACAGTAAGGGCACGCGTCATCCAGCGTCCGCCGCAGTCCGCAGTAAACAGCTGATCGGGATTGCTAACCGATCAATTCACCCAGCGCCGCGAGGAATGCGGCGTTTTCTTCCGGCCGACCCACCGTCACGCGCAGGCAGTCCTGCAATGCCGGCGCAGAGCCGTGCAGATTCTTGATCAGAATGCCGGACTGCTTCAGGCCGGCGAAGACTTCATCGGCACGACCTTCCGGCACGCGGAATAAAATGAAGTTTGCCGCACTGGGATACACCACCAACTGCTCAAACGCCTGCAAGCCGGTAGCCAGTTCCCCGCGCGCGGCACGGATTTGGCGCGCCTGCTCATCGAACACCGTCTTGTGCTCCAGCGCAAATCGGCCGGTTACCTGGTTGAGCGAACCGAGGTTGTACGGCAGGCGCGTCTTGTCTATCTGCTCCAGCCACTCACAATTGCCTGCCAGCAGACCCAGCCGCAGACCGGCCAGCCCCAGCTTGGAGACGGTACGCAACACCAGCAGGTTGTCGTAACGCGGGATTTCCGACATAAAGCTGGCATCGGCAAACGGGGCATAGGCCTCGTCGATCACCACCAGTCCTTCGGCACAGGACAGGATATCGTGGATAACACCGCTATCGAACAGGTTGCCGGTCGGATTGTTCGGGTAGGCCAGAAAAATTACTGCCGGCTGCTCACGCCGGATCGCTTCCAGCACGGCATCCCGTTCCAGCGTGAAATCCGGCCCTAGCGGTACGCCACAGTAGTTCATGCCAGTCACCGCGGCTATCTGGCGATACATGACGAACGTGGGTTCCGGTGCCAGCACCGTGCGGTCGGGGGCAGCCACGGTCTGGATTATCATCTGGATCAGTTCATCCGATCCGTTGCCGAGGATAATGCCGGCCTGCGCAGGGACGTTCATGCTGCTACGCAAGACGTCCTGAAGAGACTGCGCAGAGGGGTCCGGGTACCTATTCAGTTCCACTCCCCGCAGCGTGTCCAGCCACGCGGCACGCAGGTCATCCGGCCACGACCACGGGTTTTCCATGGCATCCAGCTTGATCATGCCGGTCGCCGGCGGCACGTGATAGGCCGTCATGGCCTGGATGGCCGGGCGTACCAGTTGTTTGATTTTATCTTCCAGTGACATGGCGCGTGAAATATTCTAGTCGCTGTCTTCTTCCAGGATACGCACTTCCGCGGAGCGTGCATGCGCCGTCAGTCCCTCGCCATGCGCCAGTACTGCGGCACTCTTGCCCAGTGCGCTCGCACCCTGCGCAGAACAATAGATAAGGCTGGAACGCTTCTGGAAATCATAGACACCCAGCGGCGAGGAAAAACGCGCGGTACGCGAAGTCGGCAACACGTGGTTGGGGCCGGCGCAGTAGTCACCCAGCACCTCCGCCGTGTAGCGCCCCATGAAGATGGCGCCGGCATGCCGGATACGGCCTGCAATGGCCTGGGGATCCTCGACAGACAGTTCCAGGTGTTCCGGTGCGACCTGGTTGGCCACCGCAACCGCCTCCTCCATGTCACGCACCTGGATCAGCGCACCCTGCCCCTCAAGCGAGGCGGTAATGATTTCAGCACGCGGCATTTCCGGCAGCAGTCGCTCGATACTGGCCATGACACGATCCAGGAAATCCCCGTCCGAGCTGACCAGGATGGACTGCGCATCCTCGTCATGTTCCGCTTGTGAAAACAGGTCGACGGCGATCCAGTCGGGATCGGTGTTGCCGTCACACAGCACCAGGATTTCCGATGGCCCGGCAATCATGTCGATACCGACCTTGCCGAACACCATGCGCTTGGCACTGGCAACATAGGCATTACCCGGGCCTACGATCTTGTCCACCGCCGGCACGGTTTCGGTCCCGTATGCCAGCGCAGCGACGGCCTGTGCACCACCGACGGCAAACACACGATCAACACCGGCGATGCTGGCGGCGGCCAGCACCATGTTGTTGACCTCGCCATCCGGTGTCGGCACCACCATTACCAGTTCACCGACGCCGGCCACTCGGGCAGGAATCGCGTTCATCAGCACGGAGGATGGATAGGCCGCCTTGCCGCCCGGCACATACAGGCCGACCCGATCCATCGGCATAACCTGCTGACCCAGCAACGTGCCGTCGGCCTCGGTGTAGGACCAGGATTCCAGCCGCTGGTGCTCGGCATAGGCGCGCACGCGCTGTGCGGCCAGCTCCAGCGCACTGCGCTGCTCCGGTTCGATGAGGTCCAGCGCGGCACGGCATGCCCCGAGAGAAATTTCCAGCCCGTCGGTCACCTTGCGGCGATCAAACCGCTCGGTAAACTCGATCAGCGCCGCATCACCACGGGTACGTACCGCACTGATAATCTCGCGCACTACCGACTCGACTTTCAGGTCAGCCGATTGTTCCCAGTCCAGCAGACGTTCGAGGTCAGCCTGGAAAGCAGGATCACTGGAATCAAGTCGTTTAATTTCAGTCATTGGGGTACTCAAAAATTTCAACCACAGGGGACACCGGGTTCACAAAGGATTAGACCTTGTTCGTCATTGCGAGGAACGAAGTGACGAAGCAATCTCTTACCGAGCAGTTTTTTGAGGAGATTGCCACGCTACGCTCGCAATGACGAGCCTTATAGATCCTGCAGAATCATTTACTCCCACACGCTACGCGAAGTTTCTCGATCAGGCCGGCAATACGGGCGTGCTTCATCTTCATCGAGGCCCGGTTCACCACCAGCCGCGAGCTGATGTCAGCAATATGTTCCAGCGGCACCAGGCCATTTGCCTTCAGGGTGTTGCCGGTATCCACCACGTCCACGATGCGGTCGGCCAGCCCCACCAGTGGCGCAAGCTCCATGGAGCCATACAGCTTGATGATCTCCACCTGCTCCTGGCGGTCGGCATAGAAGCGCCTTGTGCTCTTCACATACTTGGTGGCAATACGCATGCGCCGGCGCTTGCTGTTGCCTGTCTCCGGTCCGGCCACCATGAGCCGGCATCGCGCAATACCCAGGTCGAGCGGCTCATACAGGCCTTCGCCGCCGTGTTCCATCAGCACGTCCTTGCCGGCCACCCCCACGTCTGCCGCTCCGTAACCGACATAGGTCGGCACATCCGCGGCACGGATGATCACCAGTTTGACGTCATCAAGATTGGTATCGAGGATAAGCTTGCGACTGCTTTCCGGGTCATCCACCGGCTCGATGCCGGCTGCGGCAAGCAACGGCAGGGTATCCTTGAAGATCCGCCCTTTCGACAGGGCAATGGTCAGTGCGCTGTTCATGGGCAGTTAGTTTCCGGGAGAAGCCGCCAATTTACAAGCTTGCCGGCAGCCGCAACAGCCCGGCAGCAGTCTCAGTCCGGGACGCGGCGTATGTCGGCACCCAGCTGCGCAAGCTTCTCCTCGATGCGCTCGTAACCCCGATCGATATGGTAAATACGATTAATTACCGTTTCACCGTCGGCTACCAGGCCAGCCAGCACCAGGCTCGCGGATGCACGCAGGTCAGTAGCCATGACCGGGGCGCCGGCAAGCTGCGCAACACCGGAACTGATTGCGGTATTACCCTCCAGCAATATATTGGCCCCCATGCGCTGCATCTCCTGCACATGCATGAAACGATTTTCGAAGACCGTCTCGGTAATCGTGCCGGCACCCTCGGCAACGGCATTCAGGGCGGTGAACTGCGCCTGCATGTCGGTCGGGAATGCCGGATAGGGGGCGGTGTGTACATTGACCGCCGCCGGCCGCCGGCCCTGCATGTCCAGCTCGATCCAGTCCTCGCCGACTGTGATCTCGGCGCCCGCCTCGCGCAGTGTCTGCAGCACGGCATCCATGGTATCCGGGCGCGCATCCTTCACCTTGACCCGCCCGCCGGTAATCGCGGCCGCAACCAGGTAGGTACCGGTCTCGATTCGGTCCGGCAGGACCCGGTATTCGGTACCTGCGAGCGTTTCCACGCCTTCGATAGTAATGGTATCCGTGCCGGCACCGCTGACTTTCGCACCCATGGCATTCAGACATTGGGCAAGGTCGGTCACTTCCGGCTCGCGTGCCGCGTTTTCAATCACCGTGGTGCCATCAGCCAGCGTGGCGGCCATCATCAGGTTCTCGGTACCGGTCACGGTAACAACATCCATCACCAGGCGCGCACCCTTGAGACGGTCGACGCGTGCCTTGATGTAGCCGTTCTCCACCCTGATATCGGCACCCATGGCCTGCAGACCCTTGATATGCAGGTTGACCGGCCGCGAACCGATCGCACAACCACCCGGCAGCGACACATCGGCGCGTCCGAAGCGTGACAGCATGGGACCCAGCACCAGGATCGAGGAACGCATGGTGCGCACCAGCTCGTAAGGTGCATACAGTGAATTAATCGAGCATGTATCCACCTCGATATCCATCTTCTCGTTGACGGTCAGGTGCACACCCATATGACCGAGCAACTCCATGGTGGTGGTGACATCATGCAGGTGCGGGATGTTGCGTATCACTACCGGCGAATCGGCAAGCAGCGTTGCCGCCATGATTGGCAATACCGCGTTCTTGGCGCCGGAAATGCGGATCTCGCCTTCCAGTACGTTACCGCCCTTGATAATCAACTTATCCATTGAATCGATGTCCCTGTGCAGCCACTGTGGTCACTGGATACGACGCTGGTTGCGCCACTCTTCCGGGGTATGGGTATGCAGTGCCAGCGCATGGATTTCACCACCCATGCGGTCACCAAGTGTGCCGTAAACCAGCTGGTGCTGCTTGACCATGGTGCAGTTCTCGAACTGCTTGCTGACAACGACGGCCTCGAAATGATCGCCATCCCCTTTCACGATCACCTCGGCATCGGGAATTCCTGCCTTGATCAATGCTTCGAGCTCTTTGCTTTGCATAACTGTAAATAGTCCGGATTGTTTGGAAAAGTGGCCCGCCCCTGCGTAGGCAGCCGCCGGCCACGCATCGCGTCTCCCAGAGACGTCTATTTCGAGAGGGAAAGAATCTCCTCAAGACCGCACACACGTGCAATCGACAGCAGTTGTGCCGGCACATGGCTAAAGACAATACGGCGGTCATTACGGCTGGACTCGCGCATCAATTCAACCAGCAATGCCAGCCCGGCGCTGTCCGCGCGCGTAACGCCCTTGAGATCTACCTCGATATCCCCGCTGCCACTCAGGGCTGGCGTGGCGCGCGCCAGCAAGGCAGGCACCGAGGCAGCGCCCAGTTCGCCCTCCAGCAGCCAGCTGCCGTTGCCATTATCGACAAAGCGCGCCTCAGCCATCGGTCAAGTCGTTGTTGCGATCGGACAATTGCTGTATCAGGCTGTCCATGCCCTTCTCCCGGATGATAGTACCGAAGGTTGAGCGGTAATTGGTTACCAGGCTGACCCCGCTGATGGCAACATCATAGACCTTCCAGCCATCACGGCTTTGATACAGGGAATAGGAAATCGGAATCGTTGAACCGGCCTGCTCTATCTCCGTGCGCACGGTGACCCGACCGGCCTTCCCATCATCGACATACGGCAGGTAGATGATCTCCTCGTCGGAGTATTCCGACAAAGCCGACCCATAGGTGTGGACCAGCAACGTGTGAAACTGCTCGACAAAACGCACACGCTGTTCCGGAGTTGCCCTGCGCCAGTTTTTGCCAAGCGCCCACATGCTCATGCGCTCGAAATCGAAATACGGCAACACGATGCTGGAAACCAGTTCAAAAAGATGGTCGGGATTCTGCTTGATCGCCGCCTGCTCCTCATGCATCGCCGTCAGCATGCGTGAGATGGTTGAGCGCACCAGCTCATGCGGCGACACATCGTCAGCCGCACGCACGGAGGCCTGCGCCAACAGCGCCGTCATTAACAGGATGGCTGCCATTACCAGCCTGAAACTTGCCATGGGGTGGGTCATATAACCGCTTACTCTTGTTTTTCGTCAGACGACATGCTGAACAGGAACTGGCCAATAATCTGCTCCATCACCAGCGCAGACTGGGTCAACTGGATACGCCCGCCATCTTTAAGGTTATCCAATGAGCCACCGGGCTCAAGGGCGATGTATTGCTCTCCGAGCAGGCCGGCGGTAAATATACTCGCCGAGGTGTCTTCCGGAAAGCCCTGGTAATCATCATTGATCTTCATAGACACCACGGCCTCGAAGGATTCCAGGTCATAATTAATGGATTCCACCCGCCCCACGCGCACACCGGACACGGTTACCGGGGAACGTTCCTTGAGACCACCGATATTCTCAAAGGTTGCGGTCAGCACATAGCCTGCTGTACCGCCGATGCTACTGAGGTTGCTGACCTGCATTGCCAGCATGAACAGGGCCGCCACTCCCGCAGCGGTAAATATTCCCACCCAGATTTCGACTGTTCTGCTGTTCACACGCCTAGTCTCCAAACATCAATGCCGTCAACACGAAATCCAGCCCCAGCACGGCAAGTGCAGTATGCACGACGGTCTGGGTCGTGGCCCGGCTCACGCCTTCTGCCGTCGGAACGGCATCATAACCTTCAAACAGGGCTATCCAGCCGGCTATAAAACCGAAAACAATGCTCTTGATGACGCCGTTCAGGATGTCCTCGTGAAAGTCCACCTTGTCCTGCATCTGCGCCCAGAACGCGCCGTCATCCACACCCAGCAGGCCAACACCCACCAGGTGCCCGCCGTACACGCCAACGGCACTGAAAATGGCTGCCAGTAATGGCATGGACAGGAATGCCGCCAGAAAGCGCGGTGCGATTACCCGCTGCACCGGGTCCACGGCCATCATCTCCATACCGGACAACTGCTCGGTTGCCTTCATCAGGCCAATCTCGGCGGACAGCGCGGAACCGGCACGACCGGCGAACAGCAGCGCAGCAACCACCGGACCGAGTTCGCGCACCAGCGACAGCGCCACCAGCACACCGAGCGACTCCTCAGCGCCGAAATCGACCAGCGTATTATAACCCTGCAGTCCCATAACCATACCCACAAACAGGCCGGAAACCACGATGATGACCAGGGTCAGCACGCCCACCGAGTACATTTGTTTCACCACCAGCCCCGGCCGCAATATCGTGCCAGGCAGACTCGCCAGCGTCTGCAACAGGAACAGGTTGCCCCGTCCCAGGCGCTGGAAGAACTGCAGGGTGATTTGTCCCAGTCGCTGCAAGGCGTCAAGCATCAGCAACGCCCACTACCGAGGAGATCGTCACGAAAGTCGGGCGCCGGATAGTGAAACGCAACCGGGCCATCCGGCTGGCCGTTCAGGAACTGCTGCGACCAGTCGGAGCGTGAGCCCCACAGCTCATCCGGAGTGCCATGATCCACAACCTTTCCATCGGATAGCAGGTAGGCATAGTCAGCAATGGCAGTGGCCTCGCGTACATCGTGCGATACCACGACACTGGTCATGCCCAGCGCATTGTTCAGCTCACGGATCAGCTTCACCAGCACCCCCATCGAAATCGGGTCCTGCCCGGTAAACGGCTCGTCATACATTACGATGTCCGGGTCCAGTGCGATGGCACGAGCCAGCGCCACACGCCGTGACATGCCGCCGGACAACTCACTCGGCATTAGCTGCGCAGCTCCGCGCAAGCCTACCGCCTCAAGCTTCATTAATACCAGATCGCGTACCAGTGTCTCGGGCAAACCGGTGTGCTCGCGTATCGGGTAGGCAACGTTGTCAAACACGTTGATATCCGTCAACAGTGCGCCGCTCTGGAATAACATGCCGATGCGCCTGCGCAACCGGTACAGCGCGGCTCGTGCAAGTCCCGGGACCTCCTCGCCGTGCACACGGATAGAACCGGATAATGGCTGGAGCTGGCCACCGATCAGTTTCAGCAGCGTCGTCTTGCCGGTCCCGCTCGGCCCCATGATCGCCGTCACACCGCCGGGCCGGATATCCAGGTCGACACCATCGAAGATCATGCGCTCGCCACGAGCAAATCTGAGATCGCGTATCTGTACAACGGGTTCAGCCATTTATAATGTTATCCATTAAGAATCATGCCGGGCACTGCGCCCGTCAGGACGGCCGCATTACCGGCCCGGGTCCTGCCCTGCCGGCAGTTGGCATGCCCGCAGTGGCGTGTATGATAAGGCAGACCGACACCAAGAGCCTGCCCGATGAAGACGTTATTATCCTTCCGGTTACTTCCCACCCGCAAGGGCCGGAACACCGGTACGGAACCGTTGTACGACACTGCCGCGGCAGCAAGCGACTAAGCTCATCATGTGGATAGAATTGCTCGCCATCACCGGCGGATTCCTGTTGCTCGCCTGGAGTGCCGACCGCTTTGTCGAGGGCGCCAGCGCCATTGCCCTGAACCTTAATATCTCGCCACTGGTCATCGGCCTGACCATCGTCAGCCTCGGCACCTCGGCGCCGGAGATCATCGTCTCTGGCATGGCGGCCTGGCAAGGCAATTCCGGGCTCGCGGTGGGTAATGCCATTGGCTCAAATATATTCAATATCGCCCTGATCCTGGGTATCACCGCGCTGATCATGCCATTGAACGTTCATTCCAGCATTATTCGCCGCGAGTTGCCGATGTTGTTGCTAGTCATGGCCTTTGCCTGGATGTTGCTGGTGGATGGCATGCTGGGGCGCATGGATGGCGTACTGTTACTTGCCGGCATGGCCGGCATGCTGGGATGGCTCACCTGGGAGGGCCTGAAGACACAGGCAACACCGGATCCGGTTGTGAGTGAATTTGCCGGGGAGATGCCCGTCGGCATCGGCATCGGCCGCGCCTTCTTCCTGCTGGCAACCGGCGCCCTGATACTGCTGGTAAGCTCGCGCCTGCTGGTCTGGGGCGCGGTCTCCGTGGCGCAGGCCTTCGGTATCAGTGACCTCGTGATCGGGCTGACGATTGTTGCGCTGGGCACCAGCCTGCCGGAACTGGCGGCATCGGTGACGAGCGCCCTCAAGCACGAGCATGACATCGCCATCGGGAATGTCATCGGTTCCAATATCTTCAACCTGCTGGCAGTCCTCGGATTACCCGGCCTGATCAACCCGATTCGTATTGATTCCATGGTGCTGAGCCGCGACTACCCGGTGATGCTGGGCCTGACCTTGATGCTGTTCGCCATGGCATTCGGCATCAAGGGACCGGGGCGCCTGAACCGTATTGAAGGCGGACTCCTCTTGCTTGCATTTGTTGCCTATCAGACCCTGTTATACTTTACGGAGCGCAGCTAGCCGGAAGTGGCAGTGGACATTAAACAATGAATGACAGCAAGTTGCAGGATCTCGCCCTTGCCGTGATCGACACCGAAGCACGCGCCATTGACCGGCTCGAAGCGGAAATCAGGAAACCCTCGTTCATCGAAGCCTGCCGCCTGATGCTGGCATGCCAGGGCCGTGTCGTGGTTACCGGCATGGGCAAATCCGGACACATCGCCGGCAAGATCGCCGCCACCCTGGCCAGCACCGGCACCCCGGCATTCTTTGTCCACCCGGGCGAGGCCAGCCATGGCGACCTGGGCATGATCACCACCGCCGACGTGGTGCTGGCATTGTCGAACTCGGGTGAAACCGGCGAGATCGTCACCATCCTGCCACTCATCAAGCGCCTCAAGGTGCCACTGATCGCCATGACCGGCAATCCGCAGTCAACACTGTCGCGTGCGGCAGCAGCCAATATCAATGTCAGCGTAGAGAAAGAAGCCTGCCCGCTCGGACTGGCACCCACCGCGAGCACGACCGCCGCGCTGGCAATGGGCGATGCCATTGCCGTGGCACTGCTGGAATCACGCGGCTTTACCGAGGAAGACTTCGCGCGCTCACATCCGGGCGGCGCGCTGGGCAGACGCCTGCTGTTGTTGATTGATGACCTGATGCATACCGGCAAGGCAATTCCGCAAGTTAGTGCCGATACCCTGCTGAGTGATGCACTGATGGAAATGACTCACAAGGGACTGGGCATGACTGCCGTGGTGGATACAGACGGCAAACTCGCGGGGGTATTCACCGATGGCGATCTGCGCCGCACAATTGACCACCGTGTCGATGTGCACACGGCAAAAGTAAGCGAAGTCATGACCGCCAATTGCAAGACTATACAGCCGGGCATGCTCGCAGCGGAGGCGCTGCAGATAATGGATGCCACCAAGATCAACGCCCTGCCCGTCATTAATGACAAAAACGAACTGGTCGGCGCACTCAACATGCACGATCTGCTGCGCGCCGGCGTGGTATAAGCGGAATCATTCACAATGAAAGACATACTCGAAAGGGCCTCGCGCATTCGTCTGCTGATCTTTGACGTAGACGGCGTACTCACCGACGGCAGTCTTTTCCTGGGCGATGATGGCCAGGAATACAAGGCTTTCAACTCGCGTGACGGACACGGCATCAAAATGCTGCTGAAACACGGCGTCACCGTCGCCATCATTACCGGCAGGACATCAAAGGTCGTCGAACATCGCATGGCGAATCTGGGCATTACCCATATTTACCAGGGCAAGCTTGAAAAGCTGCCGGCATTCGAGGAACTCATCACGGAACTCGGCGTCAGCGCGGAACAGACCGCCTACGTCGGTGATGACGTGGTCGACCTGCCGGTCATGCGCAAGGTCGGACTGGCAATCGCGGTGCAGGACGCCCATCCCATGGTCGTGCGCCACAGTCACTGGCAGACACCCGCTGCCGGCGGGCGCGGAGCAGCACGTGATGTTTGCGAAATGCTGATGGAAGCACACGGCGTGCTGGAACAGGAACTGGACCGTTACCTGTGAACCGCAAGCAGCTAGCCGTGGCCGCCATACTGGTGTTGCTGGTTATCGCCAGCAACTGGCTTTTCCGTCAACAGGACAAGCTTCCACTCCCCTTCGTCGCACAGCAGCCCGGGCCGGACGCCTTTGCCGAAAACATCCATCTCGAAATCATGGACAAGACCGGCCACCCGCTTTACCGCTTGCGCGCCGCGGACATGGAGTACTACCCGGAGGATGATCGCCTGCAACTGCAGCACCCACTCCTGGATATCACGCGCGCCAACGGTGCAAACTGGCAGGTGAGTGCCGAAAGTGGTCACACCAGCGCCTCTGGCGAGCCGGTCTGGCTACTGGGCAAGGTTAATATCCAGAGACTTGCATCAGATGCATATAAATCACTGCAGATCGTGACAGAAGATCTCCTGATTCAACCCTCCGCCGCTTTGGCCGAAACAGAGAACGCGGCCAGCATAACCGGAAGCGGCTTTCGCCTGGAGGCAGTCGGCCTCGATGCGGACCTCGGAAACAACCGGCTGAAACTGCATTCCCGGGTACGAGGCCAGTTGAATGACGCAAGCTAGAATCATGCCGCCCTGCCTGACAAGGCACCTCGCCCTGTTAGCACTGCTGGCACCCGGTCTTGCCTGGGGACTGGCCAGCGACCGCGACAAACCGATCCAGATAGCAGCAGACAGGGCAACCATTGATGAGAAAGCCGGTGTCAGTATTTATGAAGGCAACGTCCACCTGCACCAGGGCACCCTGCAATTACGCGGCAGCAAAATGACCGTACGACTGAACAACGATCGTATCGAATTGATCACCATCAAGGGCAAGCCGGCGAGGTTCTCGCAGCGACCCGATGACATGGACACCGACCAGCAGGCCGAGGCCGAACACATTGAGTATCACGCCCGCGAGCAGCGCCTGATCCTGCAGGATAATGCGAATATCCGCCAGCAGGGCCGCGAGGAATTCAGCAGTGACCGCATCGAGTTTAATCTCAGGGACAATACCGTTAATGCCGGTGGTAGTGACGGCGATGGGCGTGTACATATCATCCTGCAACCGGACAGGTCCCCGCTTGAGCAGCCGGACAGTACGCCGGAATGAGCCAGCTACAGACATACAGCCTCGGTAAAAGCTACCAGTCACGCCGTGTTGTCGACGATGTATCAATCGAGGTCAACAGTGGACAGGTGGTCGGCCTGCTGGGTCCCAACGGTGCCGGCAAGACCACCTGCTTCTACATGATTGTCGGTATCGTGCCCTGCGGCGAGGGCCGCATCGAAATCGACGGCATCGACCTGACCGGGCAACCCATGCACATCCGCGCCCGCCACGGACTGGGCTACCTGCCGCAGGAAGCTTCGGTGTTTCGCAAGCTCACGGTTGCCGAAAACATCATGGCGGTACTGGAGATACGCCGCGACCTGGACAGCAACGCGCGCAACGAGACACTGGAGTCACTGTTACACGAACTGCATATCGGGCATCTTGCCGAACAGCCTGGCATCAGCCTGTCCGGCGGTGAACGCCGACGCGTTGAGATTGCGCGTGCACTGGCGGCCAATCCGCGCTTCATCCTGCTTGATGAGCCGTTCGCCGGCGTTGATCCGATCTCCGTCGTTGATATCCAGCACATCATCGAGCACCTGTGTCAGCGCGATATCGGTGTACTGATTACCGACCACAATGTACGCGAGACACTGGGTATCTGTGACCATGCCTACATCCTCAGTGAGGGCCACGTGATTGCCGCCGGCACCCCGCAGTCCGTGCTTGATGATCAGCGGGTACGGGAAGTCTACCTGGGCAGCGACTTCCATCTTTGAATAATGATACAGAAGGATATTGCCCGGATGGCACGGTTCATGCACTATAGTTATAAACAGGCTGGTTTAGGCCGGACTCGGGTCAGCAAGCCTCTGAAATATATCTATATTTAGCATGAAGCAGTCACTACAGCTCAAAATCGGTCAAAGTCTGACCATGACACCACAGTTGCAACAGGCAATTCGCCTGTTGCAACTGTCCACGCTTGAACTGCAGACCGAGGTCCAGGAGGCGCTGGAATCCAACCCCATGCTGGAGCAGGACGAGGGCCCCGCCCAGGAATCTTCCGACAGCGAGCCGGAAATCAACGGCAATGACAGGGACAAGGAAAAGGACAACCCGGTCAACGCCGAACAGAATAACGACAACCTCCCTGATGAACTGCCGGTAGACAGCAGCTGGGAAGACGTATTCGACACCGGTGCCACCAGCCTCAGCGCCCCCGAGACCGGCGGCAGCCGGGACATAATGGAAGCCATAACCGTCAGCGGCGAGAACCTGCATGACCACCTCACCTGGCAGGTGGAACTGACCAATTTCTCGGACACCGATAAACTGATCGCACATACCATCATTGACTCAATCGATGAGGATGGCTACCTCACTGTTGGTGCCGAGGGTATCCTCAAGACCCTGGGCAGTGGGATGGAAATTGAGCTGGACGAGATCGAAGCAGTCATTCACCGTATCCAGCAGCTCGACCCGGTCGGCATTTGTGCCCGCGATCTGCGTGAGAGCCTGCAACTGCAACTACAGCAATTCGATCCCGGCACCCCCTGGCTGAAACAGGCAAAGACCCTGCTCAGGGATTATTTCAGCCTGCTCAGCAACCGCGACTACACGCGGCTCGCCAGCAAGCTGAGGCTGGCCAAGGACGAGCTGCAACATGTCATCCACTTGATCCAGACCATGAATCCCCGCCCCGGCTCGCTATATAATACAACTGAACCCGAATACATCGTCCCGGATGTCTATGTGTTTAAAAAAAATGACCGCTGGCAGGTTGAACTAAACCCGGACTCTATGCCGAAACTGCGTATCAACTCGATGTATGCCGGCATGATCAAGCGCGGCAGCAACAGCAAGGATAACAACTATCTGCGTGATAATTTACAGGAAGCGCGCTGGTTCCTGAAGAGTCTGCAAAGCCGGCATGAAACCCTGCTCAAGGTGGCCACCAGCATCGTCGAACGCCAGCATGGTTTTTTTGACTATGGCGAGGAAGCCATGAAGCCCATGGTGCTGCGCAGTATTGCCGAGACCATCGAGATGCACGAATCCACGGTGTCGCGCGTTACCACCCGCAAATACATGCACACGCCGCGCGGTATTTATGAATTCAAGTACTTTTTCTCCAGCCACGTCTCCACCGAGGCCGGCGGCGAATGTTCGGCAACCGCGATCAGGGCTATCATCAAAAAACTGGTGGCGGCCGAGAATCCCGCCAAGCCGCTAAGTGACAGCAAGATGGCCAGCGTGCTGGCCGACAAGGGAATCAATGTGGCCCGTCGCACCATCGCCAAGTACCGCGAGTCACTCTCGATATCCCCTTCCAATGAACGTAAACGCCTGGCATAGGCAAACAACAGGAGCATAACTATGCAAATCAGCCTGACCGGAAATCACGTTGACCTGACCGACCCCCTGCGTGAGTATGTCAACAGCAAGATGGAGCGTCTGGAACGCCATTTTGATATCGTGCAGGACATTCACGTTGTACTGAGCGTGGAAAAACTGCGCCACAAGGCAGAGGCTACACTGCACATCACCGGCGGCAACCTGTTTGCCGACTCCGTGCAGGCAGACATGTACGCGGCCATTGATTCCCTGACCGACAAGCTGGACCGACAGGTCAAGAAACACAAGGAAAAGATGACCGACCATCACCGTAGCGAAGGATCCATTGCGAGGGACCTATAGAAAGTCACCGGATGCTGCGCCCGGACTGTCTGTGCGCACAGCTGCCGCGACCCCTGATTGACCATGAACATTACCAGCCTACTCTCACCCGAGCGCGTTGTTGTCTGCGACGACATCGCCAGCAAGAAACGCCTGCTCGAGCACCTCGGCGAACTGCTTGGCAGCAGTTCGCCACGGCTCTCGAAGCAGGTCATTTTTGACGCCCTGATCAACCGTGAAAAGCTTGGCAGCACCGGCCTTGGCAAGGGTGTTGCCATTCCGCATGGTCGCATGGCCGAACTGGAAGAACCGGTATGCGCCTTTATCCGGGTCAAGAATCCGGTGGACTTCGACGCCTCGGACGGAAAGCCCGTCGACCTGGTATTTTCGCTGCTGGTGCCGGAAGAATCCACCGAGGAGCACCTGCAGGTACTCTCGACTATTGCGGAAATTTTCAGCAACACCGGCATCTGCAATGCCCTGCGCCAGTGCGATGATGGTGCGTCCGTTCTCGACCAGCTCTATCAGTGGGAGAGCCGGCGCATCTCTGCATGAGCACCACGCTTGATATCAGGACTCTGCACCACGATCTCGAGGAAAAACTCGGGCTGGAGTGGGTCAGTGGCCACAAGCTTGATGATCACTGCGTACATTCCAGCAAGGACCATTCGCTTGAGGTCTCCCTGGTCGGCCAGCTCAACCTGATTAACCCGCACCGCATCCAGGTACTGGGCAGAAAAGAATTCGGATACCTCGACAGTCTCGGCAAGAATTCACGCGACGACGCACTCAGACAGCTGTTCTCCGGCCAGTCAAAGCTGGTCATCATTGCCAACAAGATCCAGGCACCGCCTTACCTGGTCGCTGCCGCCCGTGACAAGCAGGTACCACTGCTCTCCTGCCAACTGAGCAGCCAGGAGACAATCCGGAACCTGCAGTATTATCTGAGCAGTTATTTCTCCGAAAAGATTACCCTGCACGGTGTATTCATGGAGGTAATGGGAACCGGCGTACTGATTACCGGTGAATCCAGCATCGGCAAGAGCGAGCTTGCTCTCGAACTGCTGACACGTGGGCACCGGCTGATTGCAGACGATGCAACCGAGTTTGCACGTATCTCACCCGACACCCTGAATGGCACTTGCCCGGAAATGCTGCGTGATTTCCTTGAGGTGCGCGGGCTGGGCATCCTCAATGTTCGCGCCATGTTCGGTGACAGCGCCATCAAGCAGAGTCGTAATCTGCGACTGATTATTGTCCTGCAGGACCTGGAAGAAGCGACCGAAATCGACCGTCTGCACGGCAGTCGACAGCTGCGCAGCATCCAGGATGTCGACATACCGGAGGTGACACTGCCGGTCGCCCCCGGACGCAACCTTGCCGTTTTGCTGGAAGCGGCGGTACGCAACCACATCCTGATCGCCAAGGGCTATGATGCCAGCGCCGCCTTCATCGCGCGTCAGAAACAGCGCCTGGAGAAAGTCCATACATGAGTATGGTCATCATCAGCGGCCTGTCTGGTTCCGGAAAGAGTGTCGCCCTGCACGCACTGGAGGACATGGGCTTCTACTGCATCGACAACCTGCCGGTTGGCCTGCTGACTGCCTTTGCCCGGGAAGTTACCCAGCAACAGCTGGGCGATACCGGCAAGGTCGCCGCCGGTATCGATGCACGCAATCATCCCGACCAGCTGGAACGCTTTCCCGAGTTCATAGCGGAACTCAACGCGCTCGGCATCAGCTGCAAGATCCTGTTCCTGCAAGCTGACGACGCCACGCTGCTGAAACGCTTCAGCGAAACCCGGCGCAAGCACCCGCTATCCGACAAGCACACGCCGCTGGCCGATGCGATCGAGAAGGAACGCACACTGCTGGCACCGATTACAGCCAGCGCCGACCTGCTTATTGACACCAGTCGCACCAATGTTCACCAGTTGCGGGAACTGGTCATGCAGAGCCTGGGCAAGACCCACGCCATGGGATTTTCCGTATTGCTGCGTTCATTCGGCTACAAGCACGGTATCCCTGCGGATGCAGACTTTGTCTTCGATACACGTTGCCTGCCCAACCCCCACTGGCAAGCCGACTTGCGCGGCAAGACAGGACTTGATAAAGAGGTAGCCGAATACCTTGAACAACAAGAGGTC
>JAOUBY010000146.1 GCA_029860045.1 Gammaproteobacteria bacterium
GAAGCCAAGGCTCCACTTGTCACCAAGCAGGCCGGATACGGCGCCTATGGAGAGTGACCCTGCATACCAGAACGGGTTGAGCAGGCTGGTGCGGCCGCCGAGTTCATGGATGCGCTGCCGGCACCAGGCCAGGTGATCGTTTTCTTCAATGGCGGCCTGTTGCATCTGTTCGCGCGTTTCCGTTTGGCGTGCGGTCAGTGCCTGTCCCTGGTAAAGGGCCTGTGCACAGACTTCACCGGCGTGATTGACCCGCATCAGGCACAGACTCCGTGCCTTGTCCTGCGTGGAGAGTTCACCTTCGCCTGTCGCCTGGCCGGGATTGCCGCGCCCGGAACCGGCCGGCTCGGTAAACACCGTGCGCAGTGCCTGGTCTGCCTGCATGATAAAGCGGTCGATGAGGCCCTGTTTTCGTACGTCCATGGCCAAAAGATAGCATGAACCCGCACGGCATGCCGCCGGGTGCTGTTACGGGCGTTCGCTTCACGGTATCGTTCATCCATGTCCTATTACCGTTACCACGTATTTTTCTGTACCAACCTGCGTACCGATGGCAGTGACTGTTGCCAGCGCTTCGATGCACAGGGCATGCGCGATTACGTCAAACAGCGCAGCAAGGAGCTTGGCCTGGCCGGACCGGGTGGGGTGCGCATCAACACGGCCGGCTGCCTGGACCGCTGTGCGGAAGGCCCGGTACTGGTGGTGTATCCGGAGGCCGTCTGGTACACCTACCTCGATCGCGAGGATCTCGATGAAATTATCGAGCAGCACCTGCTGCAGGGGCGAATAGTCGAGCGCCTGCAGATCTAACATTCAATAAAAGAAAAGTAAAAACAACGAGTTGTAAGCTCTCCGCCAGCTGTCCTGGCAATCCCGGTCATTTGCTCTTGACAAGAAGAGAAGAATATTAGAAAATACTTACACGCTGATTGGCCTGCCCCCCTATTTGGCCAGTCAGCGCTCCTCCACCTCCCCCCAAGGAGGTTTATTAAGCGCAGCTAACTAAGCTGCGCTTTTTTTTGCCTGTCTGGCCGGGTAGCGGGTCGTCCGTCAACCATTTTTCAAGGGCTTGCCGTACGTGCGTCTTGTATGTTCCGGCCGATTTTTGTAACATCCCCGCTCTTTGTTTAAGTGCGACCCAGAGTAGGATTCATGAACACATTTTCAGCAAAGCCACATGAAGTAAACCGTGACTGGTATGTCATTGATGCGCAAGGGAAACCGTTGGGGCGTCTGGCCAGTGAAATTGCCCGCCGCCTGCGTGGCAAGCACAAGCCGATATATACCCCGCATGTCGATACCGGTGATTACATCATCGTGGTGAATGCCGACAAGGTGGCAGTGACCGGTAACAAGGCTACCGACAAGATGTACTACCGCCACACCGGCTATCTCGGCAACCTGAAGTCAGCCAGCTTTGAGAAAATGCAGGAGCGCGCGCCGGGGCGGGTGGTCGAGATTGCAGTCAAGGGTATGTTGCCGAAGAACCCGCTGGGCCGGGCCATGTATCGCAAGCTGAAGGTCTACAGTGGCCCCGAACACAAGCACGAAGCGCAGCAGCCCAAGCCGCTCGATTTCTAGAAAACCAGCGCGGCCCGGGCCGCCGCTTGAAGGACAAAACAGTATGAGTGACACCTATTACAGTACCGGACGACGCAAGAGTTCCACGGCACGCGTATTTATGCGCAAGGGCAGTGGCGGCATTACCGTGAATCGCCGTCCGCTGGACCAGTATTTCGGCCGTGAAACCTCCCGCATGATCGTGCGTCAGCCGCTGGAAACCACCAATATGGCTGACAGCTTTGATATCAATGTCACCGTCAGGGGTGGTGGCATGAGCGGTCAGGCCGGTGCCATTCGTCATGGCATTACCCGCGCGCTGATGGAGTACGACAGCGAACTGCGTCCGACGCTGCGTCGTGCCGGTTTCGTTACCCGTGATGCCCGCCAGGTGGAACGCAAGAAGGTCGGCCTGCACAAGGCACGTCGCGCACCGCAGTTCTCCAAGCGTTAATGCGGCACCGCTTATTGGCGGATCGTCTAACGGCAGGACAGTGGACTCTGACTCCACTAATCTAGGTTCGAATCCTAGTCCGCCAGCCAAGTCAGAAAAAGGGTCTCATCGAGACCCTTTTTTTGGCTTTAGTAAAGCGAACCCCGCCCTTGTGGCGGGGTTTTTGCTGGCTTTAATATAATAGCGGCCTCATCGATCGTATTCTTTTGTAAACAATCAC
>JAOUBY010000096.1 GCA_029860045.1 Gammaproteobacteria bacterium
AATTGTGAAAAGAGGCAGGCTGGCCGCCATCGCGCTGTGTGCTTGCCTGCAGCTACTGCCCGTGGTGATTTCAGCCGAAGAGATGACCGGCTGCAAGGCCGATGCCAGGCCGCTGGTGTTCGGGATACTCCCGTTCATGAGTGTCGAGCACCTGGTAACGCGATTCTCCCCGTTGGCCAATTATCTTGCCCGCCATTTGCAGGTCCCGGTACGCATCGAGACAGCACCCAATTTTGTCGAGTTCGCCCGGCGCACGCACCAGGACCAGCGCTACGACATCCTGTTTACCGCGCCGCATTTTCATTCACATGCAGTCAGCAAGGCCGGATATCGCCTGGTGGCGAGCGTGGACTCTGCGGGTATGTGGGCAGTGATCGTCGTGCCGCTTAACAGCGACATTCATTCTATAGAGGACCTGAGAGGGAAGCGCCTGGCCGCTGTGCAGCCAATGGCGCTGGCAACGCTGCTGGTCAGGAACCACCTGTTCGAGGCCGGCATCGATCCGGATGTCGATCTCAGTCTGGTGATCACGCCATCCCATGATGCCTCGCTGCTTTCTTCCTACCATGGTGTAACGGATGCCTCGGCACTGATGCAGCCGCCCTTCGAGGCGGCCAGCGAAACGGTGCGTGACAGCATGCGGGTGATTGCCAGGACGCAAAGCACGCCGCATATACCCATTAGTGTCGGGTCATGGATATCCGGTGCCTGCGCAGTAGAGATTTCAGCCCTGTTGCTGGATATGGATGCCAGCGACGAGGGGCGAGCGGTACTCAAGCACAACAATTTCTCTGGATTCACCCAGGGGAACCCGGAAGTCTACGAGGCCCTGAACCGGATGTTGTTCCGCTGAGCAAGGTATGAAATTCAGCGCAACTTCCATGTTCCATTCCCTGCGTTTCCGCCTGATCGCGAGTGTCGTGACCATCGAGGTCATCATGCTGTCACTGCTGGTGTGGAATAATATCTCCATCATTCATACAACGCACACCGACCGCCTGCGTGATACCGCGGACAGCATGATCCAGCAAATTGCGAACACCTCGGGCGGTTACATGGTGGCCGTGGATTATGCCTCGCTGGAGGATTATCTCGCCAACATCATGGAATACCGGGAGCTCGAATACCTGGCGGTCATGGACCGCAGCCGTGAGGTGGTCATTGCCCTGGGTTCGGCGCCAGCATCGGCATGGCCCGAGGCAGACGCACACCCGAAACAGGTCAAAGACGGGATATATGACACCGCCCGGGAGATCAGGGTGGCCGGTCAGCCCATGGGGCGCATACAGATGGGATTCTCACTGGCCCTGATGGAAGAGGCAATCCACGAATCGCGCGTGCGCGGTGTTTCGATCGCCGCGGCAGAAATTTTCCTGACCGTGCTGGTCACGGTGCTGATCGGGCTGGGACTGACTCGCAGGCTGGCCATGTTGTCGGCCGCCGCACAGGAAGTGGAGCGGGGTAATTACACGGTTTCCGTGCCGACCGAATCGGAAGACGAGATAGGCAAGATGGCAGCCGCCTTCAACCGCATGGTTACCGAAATTTCCAAGCGTACCCGGCAGCGTGAAGAAGCGGAAACAAAGACGGGTAAACTGCTTGCCGAGAACCGCCAGTTGATACAGACATCACTGACTGTTCAGGAAGAGGAACGCCGGCACCTGGCCAGGGAGCTTCACGATGAACTGGGCCAGTGCATCACCGCCATCCAGGCGGATGCGGAGTCGATTCGCGACCTGTCCAGCGGAGAGGATGAGCGCATCGTAACCCGTTCCGGCGCCATCCTGGATGTCTCTGCGCGTATCTATGAAGTCGTGCACTCAATGATGCAGCGCTTGCGTCCGGGTATTCTGGATGACCTGGGTCTGGTCGAGGCACTCAGGGATGAAATATCCGCCTGGCAGGAAAGGCACCAGGACATTGAATGCAGCTTCAATGTATCCGGCGTGCCTGCGCGGGCGGGTGAGCGTATTAACATTACAATTTATCGCATTGTCCAGGAATGCCTGACCAATATCGCCAAGTATGCAAAGGCAAGCCATGTCATTATCGATCTGGCTGAACAAGAGGGCCGTTTGCAACTGGCGATTGCGGATGACGGGCGGGGAATGGATTTGTCCGGCCCGCGTAGCGGGCTGGGGCTGATTGGTATGCGCGAACGGGTTGAGGCGCTGGGTGGCGAGATCAGCCTGCAAGCCGCCGAAGGGCAGGGTCTTACGGTCAGGATAGCAGTCCCCCTGGACAGGGATGACATGGAGCACGCATGAGCGAAAAGGATAAAATCAATGTCCTGCTGGTAGACGATCACGAGGTCGTCCGTGCCGGTTACCGGCGCTTGCTGGAGGGAACCGACGATATCGCCGTTATCGCCGAGGAGGAAGATGGTGAATCTGCCTACACGGGCTTCTTCCAGTATCACCCCGATGTGCTGGTGATGGACCTGTCGATGCCGGGTATCGGCGGCCTGGAGGCCAGCCGGCGTATCCTGGCAAAGGACAAGCAGGCAAAAATACTGGTCTTCAGTGTGCATGAAAACGAGGTGTTCCTGACCCGGGCACTCGACCTCGGCATCCTCGGTTATATTTCCAAGCGCAGCGCCTCCCAGGTGATGATCGACGCGATACGCCAGGTGGCATCGGGCACGGTATTCGTCGGGCAGGAGATGGTTCCTTACCTCATCAAGCACAAGTCATCACCGGATGAATCACTGATGTCAGGACTCTCACCGCGTGAGTTCGAGGTATTCTGCCTGCTGGCAGACGGCAAGTCGGTCAATGACATTGCCGAGTTGCTGAGCCTGAGCCCGAAAACGGTCGGTCACCATTGCACGCACGTGAAGAACAAGCTCGATATCCATGATATTGCCGGGCTGACACGGCTGGCCATCCGGCTAGCCATAATAACTCCCTGAGCATGACGGGGTGCCGGGTTTGACAAGACGATTTCGGTGGTCGGTTATAGTTGCAGCCGGTGTTGTCTGCCTGTGCGGGCTGAGTGGTCAGGCGCGTGCGGCAAACTGGCTGATGTTGCAGGGGACCGAGCACCCGCTGATGCCGGCACACCGTCCCTGGGGATTTATTCAGCCTGCCTTTACGCATGACAGCAGTGATGCACTGGCGGGCCTGACCGATGGCCCACCGGATTTTTCCGTCAACAACGGCGAGCGACTCGCCATCTCCTCGGTGGCACCCTGGTTTGACGAGGCGGAGCGGTTGCACCTGCGCCGTGCACGGTTTGGTATCCGTGGGGTATTTACCGGCGCACTGAGAAACCGTTTCACCGCACGGATGAATTATTTCACCCTGTTTGAAACAGCCCCGAACCTGCTGACCTATGACCCCTTTGGCGGGCGTGCACGCGCCATCGCCCTGGACCACCTCAGCGTGACGTTCAACCATCTCCCCGCTGCACGTATCCGTGCCGGTCTGTTCAAGACGCCGGGCCCGGAAGAGAGCTTTCAGGGTGTGCACACGCTTGACTACATCGAGCTGACCGACTTCGTGGCGCGCGAACTGCTGGAGCGGTTCGTACACGGTGCGGCGCAACCGGCGGGTTCGCCGTCCTCACCCGCACTTGGTGCCGCGGAGAACCGGGCGTACGGAACGAACGGGGTGCGTGACTGGGGGGTACAGGTGTTTGATTCATTCAGGGGCGACAAGTGGGACCTGTCCTATGCCGTGATGCTGGGTCGGGGTGAGGCCATTCACGAAACCGATGCCGCCAACGATGACCCTGACTTATATCTCTACTCGTCCGCTGAATACCATTTGCCCGGTGGCTGGGGAGTGCACAAGCACGGGGTGAAATTGTACGGCTGGTACCAGCGCGGCAACCGCAGCTTCAGCAGTGATGCCTCGGGCAGGGAGTATGAGCGCATTCGCTATGGTGCAGGTGCTAAGGCACTGGGCAACTTGCTTGGCTCGAAATACAAGTACCGCCTGGGTCTGGAACTGATGCAGGCGGACGGCATGATTTTCATCGCCCCGGCCGGTGGTGTGGCCGACGGAAATGTTGGTGGCGGCAACCTGCAGATCGCGGCGGAAAAGGGCAATCGTTCACGCGGCTATACGCTGGACCTGGGCTTCTACCCGGACAACAAGTGGCAGCTTGACCTGCGTTATCACCGTCACGACCTGTTGCATGACACCGCGGCGACCGTCAACCCGGGTAATGCGCGTGAGCTGACGGATATTACCCTGGGGCTGAACTATCATTTCAGCCGCAAGCTGCGCCTGACGCTTAATTATATTTTCCGCAACGTGGAAGCGCCCGAGCCCTATGCCAGCAGCGCGCCGGACGGGGTGGTATTCCCGCCAGTGGACGTCGCTGACGGCATCACCGGTAACGTGCGTAATATTGTTGACACCGTAGATGATCGTGTCGCGGCGCAGCTGACCTGGGTGTTCTAGTACGCGGTCGCGGATGAGATCCGCTCCTACGGTAATTAGATACACCTGCAGGAGCGGGCTGCGCCCGCGATTTTTTCTCTGCCGTCGTCCTCGCGAAGGCGGGGAACCAGCGGCAAAAACAGATCGCGCTTGCGAAGCGCTCCTACAGTAATCAGAAACTGCTGTAAAAGCGGACCGCGCCTGCGATTTTTTCCCCGGTTGTCGTCCCCGCGGAGGCGGGGACCCAGCGGTAAAACATATCTCGCTTGAATAAGCACCCCTGTAACTTCTCGACTATAGGTAAATTCCCTATCGGCACCGGTCGCCACTCCCCATTCTCAACCTCCAGTTACACGACTACTGTCAGTCGGCAGTTTCAATTCATGTGCGCAACACTTCCTTGACAGCAGTTTCAGTTGGAGAGAGAAATGGTTCATCATGGTGAACGGGGAATGCGGTTTGAACAGACAGACCGGCACGTAAACAGGGTAATTAACTGGATAATGGCTGCGCTTCTAGCGGTCGTCCTGTTACTGGCACTGTTCCTGTATTTACCTGCCTGAATACCTGCCACCAGCTGTCTGGCCGTCCGGCACAATCAGCACTTACATAACTATGCTGTGATGCCAGGCTCTGGAGCTTGTCAGTCCGGTCAACATTCGCCGGCAAGACAGCATATAATTGCTGTTCCATATAGAATAAACAGTGCCTTAACGAAAGCCGGGTAATTGTCAGGTGCTTTCAGGCACACCGATAACTGTGCCAATAAGAGATTTGCCCCAATGTGCCTTAAGAGATTGTTTGTTATTGCGTTTGTCCTGTTGATGGTCCCATATGTACCCGCGTTCGCCGAGGATGCCTCCACCACTGTTGAGACCCCGGTAACCGCTGTCGAAAAATCACAGCAGGCGGACGACAGCGTCGATTCGGACAGAACCATGACACGGATGAGTGGCAGCGATCGTTTCCGTGTCTCCATGCGCAGCAATGTAGATCCCGTGCCCCTGAGTCACATCCATAGCTGGACGCTCCATCTCGAGACACCGGAAGGTGATGCAATCGATGACGCACAGATAGGCGTATACGGTGACATGCCGGCACACAGGCACGGCCTGCCGAGCAAGCCAAGGGTCACCGAAAACCGGGGCGGGGGCGACTACCTGATAGAAGGTGTCAAGTTCACTATGCCGGGCCGTTGGCAGTTGATCCTGATCATCACGGCGGACGGCAAGCGGGACAAGGCAAAATTCAACATTGACCTGCCCTGACGGTCAGACCGGTATGGTTACCAGTGGCGGTCGCTTCAACCTGATAAATCTTTTTTGGAAAAGACCCTATGAAATTGGCTAGACGATGGACAGGCGCCGGGGGATTGCTGCTGTTGGCGATGTCGGGCATTACTCTTGCGGTAGAAACCCCGGGGCCGGTATCGGCCCCGGCCTGGAGCGAGAGCGAGGTCGCCACTTTGCGCTCGCTATGGATCGGTTCTTTGCCACCATTGCCGCCGGACCCCTCTAACGCGGTTGCCGATGATCCGGCCGCCGCTGCACTCGGGCACCGGCTGTTTTTTGATCCGCGCTTCAGTGCCAACGGCGAAATCGCCTGTGTCAGCTGCCATCTGCCGGAAAAGGCCTTTACCGACGGTTTGGGCCGGGCGCAGGGGATGGGTACAACACGCCGCGGCGCGCCAATGCTCATCGGTGCTGCCTATAATGCCTGGTTTTTTTGGGACGGCCGCAGTGACAGCCAGTGGTCAC
>JAOUBY010000044.1 GCA_029860045.1 Gammaproteobacteria bacterium
TTGTACTTCCGAGAACGGCCAGAAGCGGGCATCCGTGTATTTCTAGCTTAAATATCAAGGGAGCGGTTGGTGTCGCTCATTCTGCCCTATCATCACTGCCATTCTGAGATACTTCATTCCAGATCGGGTTGCCACGATCATCAGGATGCAGCCTTTCTTTCTCCTGATCATGCAGGTGCCAGTAAGATTTATCGATCGCGCCCGTAGCATATTCTTGTTTCTTGTCATGCTCAAACGGGCACCACCAGTTCTCCACAATCATTACAAGGTAGGCCGCATAGCGGAACAGGGCCACACTCAGCGGGCAATAGAGCTTGCAGTTGAAAATCCAATAGAATCTGTGCGCGCGCAGGTTGTACCAGGTGGAGCCAGTAGAATAAATGATCTGATTGTCATAACAGTAACGGTGCGAAGCCCAGGCAGGGACGAAATCCCAATAAGATCTGATATCCATGCCTCCAACGTATTTTAGATGGGTTCTGACCAGCAGCACCCCTAGCAGCACAAAGGGAGTCGTTGTTATTAATGGGAAGTATATAAGCGGAATACCAACAGCCTTTTTCCATAGTGGCTGCTCCGAAAAATTCGCACCTATGGTTACACGTTCCATATAATTATCCTTTCATTCAGCCTGAATAGCAGATATTAGTATCACACGGCATTATCCTACGCCGTGCATTCACACCAGGAAAGATCGCGTCTTTGGCTAAGACGTATTTATAGGCTATAGCTATCCTGCGAGCAAAGAACAGGCCATATGCCATACAAACAAGCAAACATCCTAATCAGGATCACCTGGATTCTCGGTTCTGCCGGGATCACGGCCGCAATCCTTGAACGGCTAAAACCGGACATTCGCCAGAAACAGAAAAACCCGCTAGTACGAGGTTCTGGGATGGCGACTATCGGCCACAAGCGGACATTTACTCAAAATTTCAGTCTTGGCGTATGCCAGATTACTTAGGCATGTCTTCGGGTAATAGGGGTCTCTCCGGCAAAATAACCTTAATTGTATGTTTCTCCCCTCCCCGGAAATACTCTACCTCTACTTTGTCACCAACTTTAAGTGAACTGGCTATTCGCATTAGAACAGCCCGCGCTGGTTATACTTTCTCCATTGACTTTAGTAATGATGTCACCTCCCAATATGAACTCTTGCGCACCAACTTGTAGTGGCAAAACACCAGCACGCAGCCCTGCTTGATCAGCGGCGCTGCCAGGCTCGATTGTCTCGATCAGAAATCCAGGTTGAAGGGGATAATTAATAAGCATAACCAGACTGAAATCCAACATCTTTCCGTTGATTCCATGCCAAGGGCGTCTTATCCGCCCGTGTTCAATTAGCTCCGGAAGAACACGCTTCGCAATGTTAATTGGCACAGCAAAGCCTATGTTCTCTCCCTCCTCGAGGATCGCGCTGTTAATTCCTATTACCTCTCCACACAGGTTAACCAGCGGACCGCCTGAATTCCCTGGACTCAAAGCTGCATCTGTCTGTATGTAAGGGACCAGCCAGTTCATCGGGCCACGAGAAAGGTTCCGGTTCAAACCTGAGATAATTCCCTTAGAAACAGTTTTTTCCAAACCCATGGAATTACCGATTGCAATGACATCCTCACCTATTTGAAGGGCATCAGAATTACCCATCCTTGCCACAGAAATATTGTCTGGTGATCCAATTATCTTGACTACAGCCAGATCTAATATCGGATCGGCACCCAGGACTTCTGCGGTGACCAGTTTATTCTCCCCCAGCGCTATGGAAACCTCACTAAGCTCAAGAACCACATGCGAATTGGTCAGGATATGGCCTTCGGAATCAATAATAACCCCGGATCCAATAGCCCATTTAACACGATCCTGTTCTTCGTAAGGATCTATTGACATACCTGATATGAATACGACTGCTGGCGATAAATTATTAAATAGCTCTATAGTTGTCTTTTCACATAGCACCGTCGGTTCATCTTTGGCATGAATGCCAGTTGAAGTCGATAGAGTGATAAAAACAAGAATGCTATACGCGAAAGTTTTCATAACATTGACTATTTGTTAATGGTGTCTGTTCACCTTTCTATATGCCGTGCGGCACACGCCAATTGACTGTAATATTATTTCTAATATGCCTATACATTACATAGCCCAATGGACTCTACAGGTCTAGCTTTAGAAAACACTAAATGACCGGAATGGGTCGAAAGTTGCCGTTAGGCGATAGCTTATTATTAGAGACATCTAACCGAATTTCAGGGGGTTGTGCACCCGACCATGCCACTAAGGCCCCGCCCGGGACGGCCGATTTTCATGCAACTTTTCAGTAATTTGGCACTCTGATAGCAAGAGTGCTAAGATTGTTCACAGCTTGAGAGGATCGAGAGAAGGCCCATGACACAGGATATGGTTGTTAAAAATCAGTCACTTGCAATCCCGATGCCGACCGGCAGCCTGGATCAGTACATCCATGCCGCCATGAAGATCCCGGTGTTGAGCGCCGAGCAGGAATTCGCCCTGGCCACGCGCCTGCACGAGGACAACGACCTCGATGCGGCCCGCCAGCTGGTGATGTCACACCTGCGCTTCGTAGTGCGTATCGCCCGCGGGTACAACGGCTACGGGCTGGCGCTGGGCGACCTGGTACAGGAAGGCAACATCGGCCTGATGAAGGCGGTGAAGCGCTTCGACCCGACCAAGGGTGTGCGACTGGTGTCCTTTGCCGTGCACTGGGTCCGTGCCGAGATGCATGAATTCATCCTGCGCAACTGGCGCATCGTGAAAGTCGCCACTACCAAGGCGCAGCGCAAGCTGTTCTTCAACCTGCGCAGCAAGAAGAAGCGTCTCGGCTGGATGAACCAGGCCGAGGTCAACGCCGTGGCCGAAGACCTTGGCGTGAAACCTGAAACTGTGCTGGAAATGGAATCGCGCCTGAGTGGCCATGATATCGGCTTCGACCCACTCGGTGCCGACGATGACGACGACAAACATTATGCCCCGGCCGCCTACCTGACCGACCAGTCCAATGACCCGGCACAGGTTGTGGAACAGGCGGACTGGAGTGACACCAATACCGGCAACCTGACCGATGCACTGGAAGGGCTCGACGAACGCAGCCGCATCATCCTGGAACAGCGCTGGCTGAGCGAAGAAAAGACCACACTGCACGAGCTGGCCGCACGCTTCGAGGTGTCTGCGGAACGCATCCGGCAGCTGGAAAAGAACGCAATCGGCAAGCTGAAGAAAACCCTGCTCGCCTGACCGGCAATACAGTCTGAACTAAAAACGGCCCTGCGGGGCCGTTTTTAGTTTGCCCTCACCCGGTGCATAATCGTCAATGCATGACGGCATCAGTTACCAAAATCCCGGTCGGTATCAGCAGCTGTCTGCTGGGTGAGCGCGTACGCTATGACGGCGGCCACAGGTATGACCCGTTCATCAACCAGCGGCTTGCAGACTACTTTGAATTCAGGCCATTCTGTCCCGAAGTCGCCATTGGTCTGGGTATTCCGCGTGCACCGATCCAGCTGGTGAAGACCGCCAGCGGTCTGCGGGTAAAGGGTGCGGACAATCCCGAACTCGACGTCACCGAGCGGCTCGCAGACTATGGACAGCAGGTCGCGCAGAATATGGATGACATCTGTGGCTATATATTCAAGGCACGCTCACCCAGTTGCGGCACGCAGCGCGTCAAGACCTGGCGGAAGGATGGGGCGCCGGACGAACCCGACGGCATCGGTGTCTATGCACAAGCCATAATGCACGCACTCCCCGACCTGCCGGTCGAGGAAGAGGGCCGTCTCGACGACCCGGCGTTGTGTGAACACTTCATTGAACGTGTGTTTGCCTTTCACCGTTCGCTGCACCGCTGACGCCGATACGGCACCGCTTCAGTCATCACCCAGACGACCGGGCCCTGCAACAGACCTGCCTCGACCCGCATACGCCGGATCAGCCATGACACTCACTCCAGCGACCTGAGCAGCTCAAGCGTTCGTTCGCGTGCGTGGTCGATGCCGGCAATCACAGTGTCGGCGCTGTCCTGGCTGCTGCCAAGTTCCTGCCAGTGTGTACTCCATGTGGCAACCAGCTCATCCGCCACGTCGGTCATCGGCTGCCCCATGACCTGCGAGAGATCACGCACCGTTAAAACATAGGCCCAGCCGGTCCGCGGGTTACCCTTGTCGCTAGCGTCCTTATCGTAGTGGCCATGGAACACCACCTGTTGCAACTCACCCAGCTTGAGCAGTATTTCAAAGGCGGCGAAACGCTGGTTGCGGTTGTCCTCGGTCAACTCGTTGCGCCAGGTGTTGTACCCGAGGCTGGAGAGTGCGACCACTAGACTGATGATTGCAACGCTGTTACGACGCAGTTGCTCCAGTACGCTGTCATTGCCTGTTGCCATAAGCTGACTCCGTACAGACGGTTTTCGCTACGGGTATTCCGAATACACCGGGATAGCGTCATCGGAACATGACCACTCGGCACGCGAGTCCCAGAAGATCCTGGCTTGCGGTTGAATGGGCGGCTCGCCATCCAGGGAACCGGCCGGGATCAGCACCCCGTCCAGCTCCGGCACCACGCGCGGCAGCGGGCTGCCACACTGCGAACAAAAACAGTTAAAGAACCGCTCTGCCTCCGGCACCTTGTAGCGCCGTAACAGTGCCTCGCCCGCAGTCCACTGAATGCTGTCCAGGGGCGTGACCAGCAGGTTGCTGGCATGGCCGGTACCGGTTGCCTTGCGGCAACGTCGGCAATGACAGTGATAAAAACGCTCTGCCGTGCCGTTGATTTCGTACTGCACGGCACCGCAGAGACAGGTTCCCTTCATTGATACATGTGACATGGCACTGCCCGGCTTGATAGCAAGAATGGTCGTTGACCGGACTATACGAAAAAAACACCGGCCTTGTCTTCCCCCCGGCAGCCGCCGGCGGGAACAGGGCTGCTTCAGGCAAGCAGCGGCAGGTAGTGATCAACCAGCAGGATCGTGAAGATGGCCATCAGGTACCAGATGGAATAGCCGAAAGTCTTCATTGCCACATCCTTGCCCTGCATCAGCTGGATGGCATACCAGAGAAAACCCAGACCCAGCAGCAGTGCACCCACCAGGTAGAAGTAGCCACTCATGTGCGTGGCAAATGGCAGCACGCTCACCACCAGCAACATGATGGTATAGAGCAGTATTTGCAGGCGCGTGAACGGAATGCCGTGTGTTACCGGCAGCATGGGGATATCGACCTTGGCGTATTCGTCCCGGCGATGGATGGCCAGCGCCCAGAAGTGCGGTGGTGTCCAGATAAAAATGATAAGAAACAGCAACAGCGCATTCGGATCCAGGCTGCCCGTGAGTGCAGTCCAGCCCAGGATGGGCGGCGCGGCACCGGCAGCGCCACCAATGACAATATTTTGCGGCGTGGCCCGCTTGAGATACATGGTATAGACCACCGCGTAACCAACCAGCGAAATAAATGTCAGTATCGCTGTCAGCGTGTTGATGAACACCACCAGTATCACCATCGACAGCGCACCGAGCAGACAGGCAAACAGCAAGGCGTTACGTTCGCTGAGCTGACCCTGGGGTAACGGACGGTTGATGGTGCGCGCCATCTTGGCATCCTCGCGCGCATCCAGCACGTGGTTGATCGCCGCCGCCGCAGAGGCCGCCATGCCAATACCCAGGTTGCCGAACAGCAGCACCTCCCACGGCACCATGCCCGGCGGCGTGGTGGCGAGGAACATCCCGACCATCGCGGTGAACACGATCAGGGCCACGACTTTCAGCTTGCACAGGCCCAGGTATTTATTCACGACATGCATGGGTTAAACGTACCTAGCCGATCTTGGAGTACTTCAGCAGTTTGCCCAGGTCTTTCAACATGCCGCTGGGATCTGCGTCCGCTTCGTAGTACATCATGAGGTTGCCGAGCGGGTCGACAAAGTACACCCGCTCCGCCTGCTGCATGGCCGTGCCTTCTATCAGGAAGGACGGCGCAACAACCCCGGCCTGCGCAGCCGACACCGGCACCACCGTGAGTTTCGGATATTCCTCCTGCACCAGCTGCGCAAGACTGTCGGACATGCGCTCGCCCTGCATCAGGTACAGCGTCTGCACCCGCTTCATATTCTCATTCTGCGCCGTTCTGACCTGGCGCATCTTGTAGAGATTTTCATTGCACACAGCATCACAATCACTGTCGCCGATATACACGATCGTCCACAGTCCCTGCAGAAAAACATTGAGCGACCGGTCGCCTGCCACCAGGTCGGCCGGCATGGTCAACGGACGTGCAGGATGTACCAGGCTGCCCTGGTTGACCATGCCCGCGGGCCGCCAGCCCTGTTCGCCGCTCTGGTGCATTACCCATGCAACAAAACCGGGGGCAAGGAAAATCAGGAACAGGACAACGAATGCCTGCCGCGAGGTCAGAAAACCGCGCTGCCGAAAAAAGGATTTGGATCTGCTGCAACCCGTGCGAGTATCTTGCTTGCTCATTGCTGTTCCGTATCGTTCCGACTGTCTCGTTTTGTATTCACGCCGATATAGATCAATACCAGCACCAGCGCCAGGGTAAACCACTGCATGGCATAGGCGCGGTGCTTGTCGGGTGTCACACCATACACCGGCTTCCAGGCACGCACAAAACCGTGCGCATCGTCCTTGTCCAGCAGCAGCACTACCGGCAGCACCTCGTATCCGAGGTATTGCTGCAGCTGCTGCATCTCGACCTGTTGCACGACGCGCGGCCAACCACGCCCGGTCTCTTCCACTTCATCGAGCCGGAATATTTTTTCCGGTGGCAGTTTGATACTGGCACTGAGCGTGATGGTCCCGACAGGGCCGGGAAGATCCGGCAGCACCGAGCGATCCGGGTTCGCCAGGGCCCAGCCCCGGTTGACCAGCACCCGCAACCCGTTATCCATCCACAGCGGGGTCAATACCTGGTAGCCCGCATATCCCTGGTGAGTGCGATTGTCCAAAAGCAACTGGTGATCCAGGTCATAACGACCCGAAACCAGTACCGTTCGATATTGTGCATCACTGAAATCCGAATCCAGCGCGGCCAGCGGCACCGCCGGCTGCTGCGCGCGCTCGGCATGTGCATCCACCAGCGCCTGTTTCCAGCTGGCGCGTTCCAGTTGCCAGTCACCAAGCAACAACAGAACCGGCAGGATGGCCAGTGTGGCCAGGCTGGGCCAGAGGCCGGGGCTGAACTGGAAACTGCCCAGGCGCATATCAGATAACTGCCACTGCAGTCGGCTGGCCGGCATGGAGACGGCCACCGGGACCGCCATGTCTATCTGCTATAATGACGCCATTATCCAGCCAACAGCGGTCACGCACTATGCTCAGCAAAATCATTATTGTCCTGTTCCTGTTCATCATCATCGGCAGCCTGTTCAGCGGCTTGTTCTACCTCGTCAAGGACAAGGGCACCTCGGAACGCACCGTGCGCGCACTCACCGTACGCATCAGCCTGTCCGTGCTGCTGTTCGTACTGCTGATGATCGGCTACGCCACCGGCCTGCTGCAGCCACACGGGGTCACACCCGGTTAGTTTTATCGCGCCTGCATCGCTAACGCGCATCCCTGCGCTACGCGATGTACCTGCGTCCGTGCAGGCAAAGGCGCACCTACCCCAACCATATATTCCTGCAGGAGCGGATCTCGTCCGCGATCCTTTTCTCGAATAAACCATCGCGCCTGCAAGGCGCTCCTACGACAATAAGTTCCACTTGCAGGAGCGCCTTGCAGGCGCGATTCCTGTTTCATCCATCCCTACAACAAAAAGGGCGCTGCAAGCAGCGCCCTTTTTACTCAAAACGTTTTGGTCTAGACCAGCCAGTACACGAACACGAACAGGCCAAGCCACACCACGTCCACGAAGTGCCAGTACCAGGCCACTGCCTCGAAGGCAAAGTGGTTATCAGACGTGAAGTGTCCCTTCATGCTACGCAGCAATATGATCGTCAGCATGGTGGCGCCCAGCGTCACATGCAGGCCGTGGAAACCAGTCAGCATGTAGAAGGTGGTGCCATAAATGCCGGAACCCAGCGTCAGGTTCAGCTCCTGGTAGGCATGGATATACTCGTACGCCTGCAGGCCAAGGAACAGAAAACCCAGCGCCACGGTGGCGAGCAACCCCATGATCAGGTGAGTGCGATCACCCTTCTTCAGTCCCCAGTGCGCCCAGGTCACGGTCACGCCGGATGTGAGCAGGATCAGGGTATTGATAGCCGGGATGCCCCAGGCACCCATGTACTGGTAGTCACCACCGACATTGCCCGGACCGTTGGTCGGCCACATGGCTTCGAATGCCGGCCACAGCAACTCACTGGTCATGACATTGTTCGATGCACCACCCAGCCACGGCACTGACCACATGCGCGCATAGAACAGTGCACCAAAGAAGGCGGCAAAGAACATCACCTCGGAAAAGATGAACCAGCCCATGGCCCAGCGGAACGACATGTCGACCTGTGCGTTGTACTTGCCGCTTTGACTCTCGCTGATCACGGTACCGAACCAGCCAAACAGCATGTAAATAAGCACAGCTCCACCGGCCGCCATCACCATCCAGCTGCCACCGTGCAGGAAATTCGCAAAACCACCCAGCAGCAGGAACAGGCCCACAGAGCCCACAATAGGCCAGTGACTCGGTTCCGGCAGGTAATAACCCCCATTTGATGCTGACATTGGTAACTCCCTCTCTATAACTAGTTGCTTGATTAATTCTTCAATCTACAGGATGGAATCGAGCGAACCCTTCTCCATCGAAATCGTTTCAGTCGTCACTTCATCCTTTGCCTGGAAGAAAGTATAGGACAGGGAAACCGTCCTGACTTCTTCCGGAAGGCCCGGGTCCACCACGAAGCGCAGTGGCATTTCCTTGCCCTCACCGGCCGCCAGCGTCTGGCGGGTAAAGCAGAAGCACTCCGTCTTGTTGAAGTACTTGGCGGCCTGTCCCGGCGCCACACTGGGTATCGCCTGCCCGGCCACCTGTCCGTCAGTCAGGTTCCTGGCGTAGTAATTCACCTCGGTGACTTCACCGGGATGTACTTTCACACGCCGAACCATCGGCTTGAATTCCCATGGCAGGTCACTGTGTACCGTGCCCAGGAACTCGACGGTCACCAGCCGGTCTTTATCGACCGTGCTACTGAGGGCCTGCTCCAGTTCAATGCGTCCGGTCTTGCCATTCAGGCCGGTGATGTCGCAAAACACGTCATACAGCGGCACCAGGGCAAAGCCAAAACCGAACATCAGCATGGCAGCAATACCGAGTCGCTTGACGACCCGCTGGTTGGCCTGCCTGCGCTGGTCTGCTTCCATCGTCATTTCGTCAACGCGAAGAAGCTGGCTACAAAGAAACCCAGCGCCAACAGCACCAGCAGAATCACTGTAATAGCCAAACGGCCCGAATGCTGCCTGTTACCCTGCTGTGCCATAGACCTTACCAACAAAACACGGTGCACGGGCCAGGGCCCGTGCACCGGTAACTTACTTGACCTCCGGTGCCGTCGCGAAGGTGTGGTACGGCGCTGGTGATGCCACGGTCCATTCCAGACCTTCAGCACCTTCCCAGACCTGACCGCTGGCCTTCTCGCCGCCCTTGATGGTCTTGATCACGATGAACAGGAAGAATATCTGCGCCAGTCCGAAGGCAAAACCGCCCAGGCTGGAGATCATGTTCCAGTCCGCAAACTGCAGCGAGTAATCCGGGATACGACGCGGCATACCGGCCAGCCCGATGAAGTGCTGCGGGAAGAACAGTACGTTGATCGAGATCGCAGACCACCAGAAGTGAATCTTGCCCAGCCTCTCGTTATACATATTACCGGTCCACTTCGGTATCCAGTAATAGACACCGCCAAGGATCGCAAACAGTGCGCCCGCGGCCAGCACGTAGTGGAAATGCGCCACGATGAAGTAGGTATCGTGATACTGCATGTCAGTCGGTGCGACACCCATCATCAGGCCGGTAAAGCCACCGATGGTGAACAGGAATACGAACCCGACCGCCCATAGCATCGGCGTCTCGAAGGTCATGGAACCGCGCCACATGGTGGCCGTCCAGTTAAATACCTTCACCGCCGTCGGCACTGCGATCATGATGGTGGCATACATAAAGTACAGCTCACCCGCTACCGGCATGCCCGTGGTGAACATGTGGTGCGCATAAACGATGAATGACAGGAACGCGATGGATGCGGTTGCATACACCATGGAGCTGTAACCAAACAACTTCTTGCGAGCAAATGTCGGGATGATCTCGGAAACGATGCCGAAAGACGGCAGGATCATGATGTACACCTCGGGATGCCCGAAGAACCAGAACACATGCTGGAACAGTACCGGGTCACCGCCGCCGGCAGCATCAAAGAAGCTGGTGCCGAAGTTGCGGTCGGTCAGCATCATGGTGACCACACCAGCCAGTACCGGCATGACGGCGATCAGCAGGAACGCTGTAATAAACCAGGTCCATACGAACAGCGGCATCTTCATCAGTGTCATGCCCGGTGCGCGCATGTTGAGCACGGTGGCGATGATATTGATGGCGCCCATGATGGACGAGAAGCCCAGCATGTGGACGGCAAAGATGAAGAAGTCAGTACTTGCCGGTGCAAAAGTGGTGGACAACGGTGCGTAGAAGGTCCAGCCGAAGGCCGGGCCCCCGCCTTCCATGAACAGGGTGCTGACCAGCATGGTGCCTGCGAACGGCAGGATCCAGAAGCTCCAGTTGTTCATGCGCGGCAGCGCCATGTCCGGTGCGCCGATCATCATCGGGATCTGCCAGTTGGCGAACCCGACCATGGCCGGCATGATGGCGCCGAATACCATGATCAGACCGTGCATGGTGGTCATGGTGTTGAAGAACTGCGGATCAACGACCTGCATGCCCGGCTGGAACAGTTCGGCCCGGATCACCATGGCCATTGCTCCGCCGACCAGCAGCATTATAAAGGCGAACCACAGGTACAGGGTACCGATGTCCTTGTGGTTGGTGGTCTTGACCCAGCGCATCAGGCCGGATGGTGCCCCGTGGTGATGCTCGTCGTGCGTGGTTGCTGTACTCATTTGGTAAATACCTCCACTCTTAATTCTGAATTCTTTAACGGGCCGCTGCGATATCGGACGGCTGTACCATGTCACCGGCGCTGTTGCCCAGGGCATTACGCTGGAAGGTAATGACAGCTGCCAGATCAACGTCGTTCAGTTGGGCACCGAATGCCTGCATGGCAGTACCGGCCTTGCCGTTCATCACGATATCCACGTGGCCGGCCATATCACCCGTAGCAATGGCGCTGCCGGTAATCGCCGGGAATACGCCCGGGATACCCGCACCATTGGCCTGGTGACAGGCTGCACAGTTGGTGTTGTATACCGACTCACCCCTGGCTATCAGATCATCCATGCTCCAGGTCTGGGTGGCAGCCGCCGCATCAGCCTCGGCGGCACCCTTCTGCTCGGCAACCCAGGCCGCGTAGTCTTCCTCGGTCTTGGCAATCAGTACGATCGGCATAAAGCCGTGGTCCTTGCCGCACAACTCGGCACACTTGCCTCGATAGGTGCCCGGTTCAGACAATTCGGTCCAGCCATCGTTAATAAAGCCCGGCACGGCATCCTGCTTCCAGCCGAGGGCCGGCACCCACCAGGAGTGGATCACGTCGTTGGATGTGATCAGAAAACGAATCTTCTTGTTGATCGGCACGACAATGGGATTGTCGACTTCGACCAGGTAGTTCTCACTCTTCGGCTCGCTACCCTCGATCTGTTCGCGCGGCGTGGTCAGCACGCTGAAGAAACTGATGTCCTCGTCGAGGTAGTCGTACTTCCACTTCCACTGGTAACCGGTAACCTGGATGGACATGTCCGCATCACGTGTATCTTCCAGCGCCAGCAGCGTGGTTGTGGCCGGGACTGCCATAACGACCAGTACCAGGAACGGGATGGTGGTCCAGATAATTTCCACGGTGGTACTTTCGTGGAAGGTGGCCGGTTTCGCACCCTTGGACTTGCGGTGGTAGATGATGGAGTAAATCAGTACAGCGAACACGCCGACACAGACCACCACACAAATCCAGAAAACCAGCATGTGCAGGTCATAGACCTTGTGGCTGATATCAGTCACACCTTTCACAAGGTTAATGGTATCGGAATAACCTGCGAAGGCATTGCCTGCACCCAGCAGTACGAGCGCACCCCAGAGACTGCACAGGGCACGTCTTAGTGTATTAGCGAACATGCATTACTCTCCCTAAGACCAAAGTTATAAATTCTTAATTTCCCCGCCGGACTTGCGGTTACTGCGCCGCACTTGACCAGCTATCCCCACTGACCATGCCCTGCAGTTCCATCGCGAGGCTTTGCCGTTCCTTCTCGTTCAGGAACCGGCCGATCTCAATTCGCTTTCCCTGGCAGACCACCAGCAGGTGGCTCGGGTACCAGGCGATTGGTGCACGTTCTATATTGATACGTGCCCATGCGCGCGGACATTCCCAGTGCTGCTCGCGCCGCTTGCGTCCCTTTTCAACGCTAACGACATCCGCGCTGATGGTTACCACTTCCCTTATCTGGCTGCGATACAGGCACAGATAAAAAGCCACTCCCAAAATAATAATTTCCAGGCCCGCTATCGGCAGTACCGGCCAATAGCCATGCAGGACAAAAAAAACGCCTACTCCCAGTACACACAGGGCAATGGTTGTGTAAACCCGCACCGCCGAGCGCCACGAAAGGGACTGGTTCGGCCTGATTACCCAGTGACAATCACGACCCGAGGGATCAAGTACACGCTCAATCACTATCCTGTTTACCGGAACCCCAGATAGTGTAACTCCCACAGTCGGGCCGAAATGCAGGACGCGCATGCTACTGCATACCTGCCATGCCCGCAACTGGTGCGACATCAATAACGGCCAAAAAAAAGTGGCCGTATTTTATATTAGAGTTCTCTAAGATTCAATTAGCCAAACCGTCAAAAGCGCCTTATTTTCAAGTACCTGTCTCATAACGAAGAGAACCCGCCATTTAGACAGGTTCCTAATCCTGTTCTGACGTCCCGACCCTGTAATCAGCCACGTAGAACGGCAAAACAGTCAGGCTTCAATGCGGCTCTCATACCGCCAGGTGTTCCGCCGTTTCACTGGCACCCGGTGTGTCGAGCACCGGGACAATCCCCAGCAACGGCGCTGAAAGCCTTGATTCCAGGGTATTAATATTCTCCTCGACGCAATCCGGCTCAGGTGGCAAGCGGTTTGCCACCCAACCCGCCAGCTGCAGGCCGGCATGGCTGATGGCCGCGGCGCTCAGCAGGGCGTGGTTCAGGCAGCCAAGCCGCATGCCCACCACCAGGATGACCGGCAATTCCAGTTTGCGTGCCAGGTCGGCCAGCGTATCGCGCTCGTTCAGCGGCACCTGCCAGCCGCCAACACCTTCCACCACAACGCGATCCACCTGCCCGGCAATCTGTGCATACGCGGACAGTATGGTATCCAGCTCAATCCGTACTCCCGCCTGCTGCGCGGCAATATGCGGCGCAATGGCCGGCGCAAAGGCGTACGGATTGATCAGCGCATATTCCATCGCGACAGAGGACTGGCGCAGCAACTGCAGGGCATCCGCGTTGCGCAGCCCCGACGGGGCCGGTTCGCAACCCGAGGCAACCGGTTTCATCCCCGCGACACGGTCACCCTGCACCTGCAAGTGGTGCATCAGGCCAAGGGCCACCGCGGTCTTGCCGACACCGGTGTCGGTGCCGGTGACGAAAAAGCCATGCTGGCTAGTCACCTTGTGGCAAGCCCGTCTGGTTCTGCAGGCTGGCCAGCGGCACCTCGTTACCGGCCGTGGCGTGCTTGTTCACGGGTGACCATGCGTGGCCGTAGACGACCTCGTAACTGGCCGGCAGCACCCCGTCCTCGCGCTTGTCCTCGTAGGCCGCAGTGAACTGTTGCCAGCGGCGCCTGCCGGTCAGGCCACGCGGACGACCCTGCGTTACATTGTGTGCGCCGATCTGTTTCAGGTCCTGCATCAGGCGACCCAGTTCGCGATAGGTGACGGTAATACGCTCGGAGTCCATGACCGGCTCGGCCCACCGGGTACGCACCAGGCTGTCACCGATTTCGTGCAGGTCAATGAAGTGATTGACGTGCGTATAGCCATCGACTGCCTCCCAGCTGGCACGCAACTCCATCAACGTATCCGGCCCGAACGTGGTGAACATCAGCAGACCGCCCGGCGCCAGCACACGACGCAACTCGGCAAACGTCGCTTCAAGATCACCACACCACTGCAGCATCAAATTGGAAAAGATGAAGTCAAAACTGTCATCGGCAAATGGCAGCCGCTCACCATCGGCACACACGCACAACGGCTTGCGCAACCAGCCACCGCGCGAGCGCACCCTCTGCAGCATGGCCGGTGCAATATCCAGCGCAACCACATCGGCGCCTCGATAGCGCTTCATCAACGCCGCACTGAACATGCCGGTACCGGCACCAAGATCAAGAATGCGCTTTGGCCTGAGGCGAATAAAATCCATGCGCTCGATGAGGCGGTCGCCGATTTCATACTGCAACTCCGCGGCGGCATCATAGCCTGCGGCCGCCTGGTCAAAGGCGCGCTGCATCAACCGCTTGTCGAGCTGGTTGTCAATTTCGTGTTCAGGCATGGGGGTTGCTCACGGGTGAAGTGTGTGTGTCCTTGAGAAAACTGTGCAGTGTATTTGCCACGCTATCGGGCGCGGAGATAAACGGCGCATGGCCGGCGGCATCGACCACCGTCAGTTGCGCATCCGGGAACAGCCGCGCAGCCGCCTGACCGGCACTGCATGGCACCAGCGTGTCGCGTTCCCCCATCAGCAACAGGGCCGGGCACTGCAACAGCGCCGCCTCGCCACGCAGGTCGGTACTGCGCAACACGTCCAGACCGGCACGCAGTCCTGCCAGCTGCGGAGGCCCACCGGCATGCAGAGTCGCACGCAGGCTTTTCAGGGCCTCCGTGGCCTGTACAGCACCACGTACCTGCAGGGCAAGAAAACGGTTCAGTGTGCGCTGGTAGTCCTGCTCCAGATCGGCGGCGAACGTCTCCAGCAACTCCGGCAACATGGCGCTCTGCCAGTCCGGCTTGCGCGTAAAACACGGACTGCTTGCAATCAATGCGAGGGCAGCGACACTGGCAGGCTGCAGCAACGCCGCACGCAAGGCCACCAGCCCGCCCAGCGACCAGCCTGCCCAGCTGGCCCGTTCCGGCACCACCGCCAGCACCGCACGCACCATATCGTCCAGCGTACCCGCACCGTCCCATGGACTGCGGCCATGGCCGGGCAGATCAACGCGGATCACGCGATAGTGCGGCTCCAGTAACGGCAACAGGCCATCCCAGATGCCACTGTGCAGGCCCCAGCCGTGGATTAACACCAGGTCCGGACCGCTGCCACTGGTTTGTGTGTAGAGGGTCAAAACTGCTTCACCGCAGAGATCATTTCACCCAGCGCATCCAGTAAACGATCGACATGTTCGTCGGTGTGCGTTGCCGAAAGGGTTATCCGCAGCCGCGCCGTCCCTTCCGGCACCGTGGGTGGCCGAATGGCCGTCACCAGGATGCCCTGTTCCCGCAACGCCGCGCTCATGCGTAACGCCTTGCCGGCATCACCGACCAGTAGCGGCTGAATCGGCGTATCCGATTCCAGCAGCGGCAGATCAAGTTGTCGCGCACCGGCACGGAAGCGCCGGATCAGCGCAACCAGCCGCTCGCGTCGCCAGCCGTCACTACCCACCAGTTGCAGGGCCGCGCGCGTTGCACAGGCCAGCGCCGGTGGCGAGGCCGTGGTGTAGATCCAGCTGCGTGCCTGCTGGATAAGTGTTTCAACCAGCGCTTCGCTACCGGCGACAAATGCGCCAAAGGTGCCGAATGCCTTGCCCAGCGTGCCGACCAGGATCGGCACATCTTCGACACCCAGGCCGGCAGCATCGACACTGCCACGACCGTCCCGCCCCAGCACACCAAAACCATGCGCATCGTCCACCATGAACCACGCCCGTTGTTGCACGCACAGCCGCGCGAGATCCTGCAGTGGCGCAATGTCGCCATCCATGCTGAATACACCGTCCGTCGCCACCAGGTTTTCGCCGGGCGGTGCCGCTGCCATCCGTGCTGCAAGATCCGCCACATCGGCGTGGCGGTAACGTATCAGCCGCGCAGTGCTGAGCCGGGCACCGTCCAGTAACGAGGCATGGTTGGTGCGATCCCCGAACACGCGGTCACCGTGACCGAGCAACGCCGCCATCACGCCAAGGTTGGCCATGTAACCGGTGGAAAACAACAGTGCGCGCGGGCGGCCAGTGAACGCCGCCAGCTCCTCTTCCAGCTGGTGATGCGCGCGGCTGTGGCCGCTCACCAGGTGGGCCGCACCACTGCCGGCACCGTATTTATCCAGCCCCTGGTGAAACGCGGCAACCACCTGCGGGTGATTGGCAAGCCCCAGGTAGTCATTACTGCAAAACGACAGGCAGTCCTGTCCGTCGATGCATATCTCCACGCCCTGCGGGCCGTCGACTATCCCGCGCTGCCGGTAAAGGTCCTGCTGTTTGCGCAGCGCAAGTTGTTCGACAAGATTTTTCATACACCAAAAAAGGGGCCGGATACTTTTTTCAGTTATTGATTCACAAGATTTCGCGCTGTGCCGGAAAAAGAGAAAAAGTATCCGGCCCCTTTTTGCTATGCCGGATGCAGGCCGAGCTTCTCGAACAGGGCGTCATCGCGGGCGGTGTCCGGGTTGCCGGTGGTAAGCAGTTTCTCGCCATAGAAAATCGAGTTCGCGCCGGCGAAGAAGCACAGCGCCTGCATTTCATCACTCATCTCGGAGCGACCCGCCGACAGCCGCACATGGGAAGCCGGCATCAGGATGCGCGCAACCGCAAGGGTGCGCACGAATTCAATAGAGTCGATTTCATCCTGCTGCTGCAGCGGCGTGCCCTCCACCCGGACCAGTCGGTTGATCGGCACACTGCCGGGGTGCTCGGGCAGGTTGGCCAGTTCGCACAGCATCGACACCCGGTCGGCACGCGCCTCGCCCATGCCAACGATGCCGCCACAACAGACATTGATCCCGGCCTCACGCACGTGTGTCAGCGTCTCCAGCCGATCGTCCCAGGTACGCGTGGTAATAATCTCGCCATAAAACTCCGGGGAGGTGTCGAGATTGTGGTTGTAGTAGTCCAGCCCGGCCTGTTTCAGCGCACTGACCTGCTGCTCGTCCAGCATGCCCAGCGTCGCGCAGGTCTCCAGCCCCTCGTCACGCACCCGCTCGACCATCTCCAGCACGCGTTCAAAGTTCTTTCCCTTCGGGTTGCGCCACGCCGCGCCCATGCAGAAACGCGATGCCCCGGCAGCCCTGGCTGCCCTGGCCGCGCTGACGACTGCCTCGACATCCATCAATCGCTCCGGCTCCAGGCCAGCGTCGTGATGCACGCTCTGCGGACAGTAGCTGCAATCCTCCGGACAGCCGCCGGTCTTGATGCTCAGCAAGGTGCTGATTTGCACGGCGTTGGGGTCGAAATGTGCCCGGTGCACATTCTGGGCACGGAACAGTAACTCATTAAAAGGCAAGTCAAATAACTGTGTCACCTCGGCGCGTGACCAGTCATTGCGGACAGTGTTTTCAGTCGTTTCCGACAGGCAGGCGGTTGGCTGGTTCATAGTCTTACAGTCTGGCAATGGAATCGACCCGGACTATGGAATTGATCGGGGCCCCTGTCAACCATGGAGGGTGTTTGTGGTTTACCAGTATCTTGTCCGGCTCCAGGATCTGCTGCTCCCGCCGCACTGCCGCCTGTGTGGAGACAGCAGCGGACAGGCCGCACGGCTGTGCGCACCCTGCGCGGCCGAACTGCCCTGGCTGACAACCACCTGCACACAATGTGCGCAACCCGTGACGGCACTATCGCCACACGGACATTGCGGTGCCTGCCAGCGCAGGCGGCCGGCGTTTGCCCAGACCACGGCGCTGTTCCACTACCAGCCACCCGTCGATCACCTGCTGAAGCGCCTGAAGTTTGCCCGCGAACTGGCCGTCGCCCCGCTGCTGGCCGGTATGCTGGCCGAACGGCTCGACCAGCGTGAGCAGGCATTACCCGGACAACTGGTGCCGGTCCCGCTGCACCACTCGCGCCTGCGCGAACGTGGCTTCAACCAGGCCACCGAACTCGCACGCAGCCTCGGCAGGCAACTGCACATCCCCGTGGCACATCACCTGTGCAAACGCCTGCGCCCGACCGAACCACAATCACAACTGCCTCCGGCTGCGCGCCGGCTCAACCTGCGTAATGCGTTTACGGTCCCGGGAACCCCGGAGTGCAGTCACCTCGCCATCGTGGATGACGTGATGACCACCGGCCACACGGCTAACGAACTGGCGCGCGCACTGAAGCGGGCCGGCGCGGAAAACGTTGAGGTCTGGGTAATCGCCCGCGCGGGACGGTATCTATAGATAATAGCGTTGCAGACCGGCACACTGCCCCTGCACGGTCAGCGGTACAGGTAGTCCAGCAGGATACCCAGAAACACCACCATGCCGAACCAGTTATTATTCAGAAAGGCTCGTAAACACGCTTCGCGCTCACGATAGCGAATCAGATATTGCTGGTAGATCACCAGCAGCCCGGCCAGCGCAATACTCGCATAGTAAACAGGGCCCAGTTCGGCCTGGTGGCCAATCATGGCCAGGCAGGCCAGCACCATCACCTGTAACAGGCCAATGATCTTGCGATCAGCATCGCCAAACAGGATTGCAGTGGATTTCAATCCCAGCGCCAGGTCATCCTGGCGGTCCACCATCGCATACAGGGTGTCGTAGGCCGTCGCCCACAGCACGGTAGTGGTAAACATCAACCAGGCAAGCTGCGGCACACTGCCGGTCTGTGCCGCGAACGCCATCGGCACGGCCCAGCCAAACGCGGCGCCCAGGAACACCTGCGGCAGGTGTTCCTGGGCGCCGCGTTTGGCTGGGCCGT
>JAOUBY010000147.1 GCA_029860045.1 Gammaproteobacteria bacterium
TGCGGGGCATTGCGGGAAAAAGAGGCGATGACCCGCCGGATAAAGGCAGGCGCGGAAGCGACATCCGACCAACGCCTGATCTGGGCATCTGAATGCACCTGCAGTGGCACCAGGTAATATTGCTTTGAATATCCTGTTGTCAGTGTCTTGAGGACCTTCCTTTCCCTGGCCATGAAGAACAGCTTTCGAAGCCCGCCCCGTATCCAGAAGAAGGCCTCGTGATACGGATTGAAGGCCCGGTGGTGCCGGTAGTGCGGAAAGCGTCGGCGGCCCAGCCATCCGGCAATGAAATACCAGTTTGCATACCAGGCGGCGGGGGTGAACCAGTGGGGAACAGGGCGCGCCGCTTCTTCCCTGTCCTGCCGAAGGTCCTTGTAGTGACCGGGGTCGCGCGGCATCTTCGAGTGCCCGTTCACCCCGGATTTCTCCAGCGTTATATAGTGCGGTCGGAGATAACCTTCTTCGAATACGTAGAGGTTGATCGAGAGCTGTTTGGCCAGTGCGCGCACCCCTGCATGACAAGCGCGGGTATCTCCAAACAGGTAGATCCTGTCGATTTGCCACTCATCCAGTCTTTGCCGGAGAAAGGCCGGCCACTCATCAGGCGTACCGGCAAAGTCGACGACATTACCACCCCGGTAAAACAGCCGGTCCCCGGCATTGAAATTGATCTTGTAGACGCAGCCGCCCAGCCCTTCCAGGTCCCGTGCAAAACGTTTGAAGAATGGGCCCATGGGCCCTTGCAGCAGGAGTACGTTACCTGGCATAGAAAATGCCGTTTACGAGATTCATGAGCTTCCTGCCTGCACGGGTAAATCGCGATGAAATTATCTGGTTTTTGTTATTAGTGATTGAACGCCAGTACTCCATTTGTCTTGTTATCATTTCCGGCGTAGTAAATCTGGCACTACCATACATGTAACGGGGGTATTTTAGAAGGCATCCCGCCACCAGTTCGTCAAGGTTCAGGCGTCTGGAGCGACGTTCGCTCCGGTACCGGTCTTCTGTCAGGCCCCAGCCGGCATAAAAGGGCAGGCCGTAGGTTACCGCGCGTTTGCCCCTGAGCAGCCCCTCGAATCCCGCGAGAGAGGTCATGGTATGCACCTCGTCGACCGCGTCCAGGCAATGCGAAATACTGGTGTCCTGTACAAGCTGTTGATATGTTTCATTATTCTGCAGTTCCCCGGCACTGTCCCGATTGCCGCTGAGCACATCGGGGTGCGGCTTATAAATGATATAGGCGTCCGGGGCCGCCTCCCTGACAGCATCCAGCAGCTGCGCGTTGGTCCGAATATCACGGCAACCCAGCCGAATCGAGGCATCATCCTCCACCTGCCCAGGCACCAGGATGATCCGCTGCCCTGGCCTGGCGGCATGCTTCAACGGCCGTGACTGGCCGACATTATATTTGCTCAGGCCCGAGCTGACGATGGCTTCGCGCAGGGCCCTGGCCTGCAGCAGCTCCTCATCGGTAAACACGTGATGCTGCAGGATGGCCTCCAGATCACTGGGTTGTGATGAATCGAAGTAGATACCCTGTTTATCCACCACCAGCGAGGCCGGCACAGCCAGGTCGGACCCCAGGCCAACCGAACGCAGGAAACCATCCTCTATGCGCCAGATGGGAACCCGCAGTTTTTCTGACAGTGCCCGGACCCCCTCCGGCTCCTGCCTGCCCCAGACCACGATGCACGCATCATCCCCGAGGCTGCGCGCCGGTATCTGGCGCACGGAACGGACAAAGTGAACCGTGTTCCAGGGAGAGTGCAAATAGCTGCGCACAAAACCGCGCTTCCACAGGCTGAAGCCATAGCAGTAAAGATCACCCGCATTTTCACTGAACCAGTGTCGTTGCAGGGCCAGGTAATCAATCACCGGCTCGATGTCACATGCCTTGCCAGAGTATGGATCACGGTAACTGGAATAGAGAATACAGGCCGCGGCAAACAGCTGTTCCACGGAACGTGACTTACCGCGTCCTGGCAGCTCCACGCGGTCATCGGTCAGGCCCCACCCGGCGTAGAACGGGGCACCAAAACAGGTGACCGGTTTGCCTGCCAGTAACGCCTCGAAACCGGCCTGTGAGCTGACGACATAGACGTGATCCACCTGCCGGATCAGGCTGATCGGGTTGATATCCATAGCGAGCACACGC
>JAOUBY010000045.1 GCA_029860045.1 Gammaproteobacteria bacterium
TCGAACTCATGCCGTTACCGGGAACGCCGGCCAAGACCAACCTGGTCGCGACCCTGGGCAGCGGTCCGGGCGGACTGGTACTGTCCGGTCATACCGATACCGTCCCCTTCGATAGCGGCAAATGGCAGCATGATCCGTTTCAATTGACTGACGCCAACCAGCGGCTCTACGGGCTGGGCACCTCCGACATGAAGGCCTTCCTGGCACTGGCCATCGAGGCCTGCCGCGGACTGCGCGCGCAAGATCTGGCAGAACCACTGATCATCGTGGCAACCGCAGACGAAGAAACCTCCATGTCGGGTGCGCGCGCACTGCTGGAGAGCCAAAGACCACATGCGCGGCATGCAATTATCGGCGAACCCACCGGCTTGCGCCCGGTGCGCATGCACAAGGGCATCTTCATGGAGTCGATCAGCCTGCAGGGTCAATCAGGGCACTCCAGCGATCCATCGCTGGGCAACAGCGCCCTGGAAGCCATGCATCGGGTCATTGCCGAACTGCTGGAGTGGCGCGTACAACTACAGGAGCAGTACCGGAACCCGGTGTTTGCCATTCCCGTGCCAACCCTCAATCTGGGGCACATTCACGGCGGCGACAACCCTAACCGTATCTGTCCGGACTGCGAGCTGCATATTGACCTGCGTCCACTGCCCGGCATGCACATAAACGAGCTGCGCGCTGAACTACACCGGCGGGTAACGGCCGTACTGGAACCAGCCGCGATCGCAGTAAGCTTTGACGCATTATTTGAAGGCATCCCGGCAATGGAAACCCCGGCCAGTGCGGAGATCGTGCAACTGACACAGCGCCTGACCGGGCACACGCCAGGGGCAGTTGCATTTGGCACCGAGGCGCCCTATCTCACGCAACTGGGCATGGATACTGTCATATTGGGTCCCGGAGACATCGAGCAGGCACACCAGCCTGATGAATACCTGGCCCTGAACCGCCTGCAGCCGACCATCGACCTGCTGCAGGCGGTCATCAAATCAGTTTGTATCAGGCCGGAACGCTTGCTATAACAGGCGCCATGAAGACGCGCGAACATAACCAGCAGTTCATCGACAGCTTCCGGCACTCGGCACCCTACATACATGCACACCGGGGCCGTACCTTTGTGCTCGTGTTTGGCGGGGAAGCAGTGGCAGACGGTCAGTTCTCCGAACTGGTACATGATATCGCCCTGTTACACAGCCTGGGCATACAGCTGGTGCTGGTGCATGGCGCCCGTCCCCAGATCGAGGACAAGCTGGCAGCTCGCTCCATTCACACGGAGTATGCCAACGGCCTGCGCATCACCGATGATGCGGCATTGCAATGCGTCAAGGAGGCGGCCGGCACGGTACGGGTAGAAATCGAGGCGTTGTTGTCCATGGGCCTGGCCAACACCCCGATGTCCGGTGCACGCATTGGCGTAAGCTCGGGAAACTTTGTCACGGCACGGCCACTGGGCGTGCGTGATGGAATCGACTACTGCCACACCGGCGAAGTGCGTCGTGTTGACGGACAGGCGATCAGGCAACACCTGACAGACCGTCGTATCGTACTGCTGTCGCCACTGGGCTATTCTCCGACCGGCGAAGTGTTCAACCTCAGTGCCGAAGAGGTCGCCACCCATGTGGCAATTGAGCTGCAGGCCGACAAGCTGATCCTGATGACGGAAGGTAACAGCCTGCGCAACGGCAGACGCAAGCTGATTGCTCAGCTGACCGTCCAGGAAGCAGGGGCACTGCTGACCTCAAGACGCAAGCTTGCGGAAGCCACGCGACGGCAACTGCAGTACGCCATTCGTGCCTGCCAACGACAGGTACGTCGTGTCCACCTGCTCGACCGGCACATCAACGGTGCGATGTTGCTGGAACTGTTCACCCGGGACGGTCACGGCACACTGATCACCGCAGACGCCTACGAGGGCTTGCGCGAGGCCGACATCGATGATGTTGGCGGCATCCTTGAACTCATCAGCCCGCTGGAGCTGGAAGGCATCCTCGTCAAGCGTTCACGCGAACTGCTGGAAATGGAGATCAACCACTTCCTGGTTATCGAGCGCGACGGGGCCATCATCGCCTGCGCGGCCCTGTACCCGGGCGACAGAAAGTCACGTGCAGAACTCGCCTGCCTGGCCGTGCACGATGATTACCGTAACGAGGGACGCGGAGACGCGCTGCTGCAGGCCATCGAGCAACGCGCAATGGCCACCGGCATCAACACACTGGTAGTGCTCACCACCCAAACTGCCCACTGGTTCAGGGAACGCGGTTTCCTGACCGGCAATAGTTCGCACCTGCCCGCCAGGAAAAAGGCACTCTATAACTACCAGCGTAATTCCAAGGTGTTCTACAAGCCGCTCGGCTGAGCGCACCCGGTAAAATCGCACTATCTGCAGGAAAACATGACAAATTGCCGGCATTCTGCAAAGATACACAGCACACGGGAATCCGGGTAATCGCGGGCACCGCTCCGTGCTGAATGTGTACTGCGTCACAGAAGCGCAGACAGGGCGCTTTCCCTGAGCAGAAAAGATCAAGAAAAAGCCAGTAAATGCGGCTATATACTAAAGAATCAAGCCAGACAAAACGCGTACGTATATGGACGGAAATACCATCAAGGTTTTGCAGATTACTGACACTCACCTGTTCGCTGACAGTGACGGGTGCCTGCTCGGGCTCAATACCGAAGAATCATTAAAGGCAGTGATTGCCGATGCCAACCGCAGGCACATGCCGGCTGACCTGATCCTTTCCACCGGTGACCTGGTGCATGACGGGTCCACAGCGGCCTACCAGCGTTTCTTTTCCCTGATGAACAGTTTCGAGCTGCCGGTGTACTGTCTGCCGGGCAACCATGACGAGGCCCGCACCCTGATGGACATTCCCGGCAAGGGTTTGTGCCAGTCAGTCGACCACGCCATTCACGGTGACTGGCACTTCATCTTTCTGGACTCCACCATACCCGGCAGTGAAGGCGCGCATCTGCGCACAGAATCCCTGCAGCAACTGGACGCGCTGTTGCACACCGCGCCGGACACCCACACCCTCGTATGCCTGCATCACCAACCGGTAGCAATGGGCAGTCGCTGGCTGGATACCATGGCAGTGGACAACCCGCAGGCATTTTTCGACATCATAGACGCCCACCCGCAGGTGCGCGGCATTGTCTGGGGACACGTCCACCAGGAATTAATTATGCAGCGCAAGGATGTCCGGCTGATGTCAGCACCTTCAACCTGCATCCAGTTCCTGCCCGGCAGTGCGCAGTTTGCCCTTGACAGCGCGCCTCCCGGTTATCGCTGGCTGCACCTGCACCCGGATGGCCGCATTGAGACCGGTATCGAAAGGATTAGTGAAATGCCCGGCAGTATTGATATGGCAGCCAGCGGTTACTGAACCAGCTGGTTGAGATTAAAGATCGGCAACAGGATCGCCAGTACGATCACCAGCACAACGCCCCCCATCACCAGGATCAGCAGTGGCTCGAACAGGCCCAGCACCGCGGCAATCAGTGTTTCGATTTCACGCTCCTGGTTAATCGCTGCTCGTTCCAGCATCTCCTCCAGCTTGCCACTGGCCTCGCCACTGGCAATCAGGTGTACCGTCATCGGCGGGAAGTAGCCGCTGCGTTCCAGCGCTGCTGCGATCCCCGCACCCTCGCGCACGCGCGCCGCCGCCTCGTTGACGGCTTCACGCATCGGGATGTTGGAAATGACCTGCGATGAAATACGCAGGGCCTCCAGTACCGACACGCCACTGGCGGTCAGGATACTGAAGGTGCGCGCAAAGCGCCCGGTTTCAAGACCGCGCACCAATCGCCCAAGCAGGGGCATATGCAACAGAAAACGGTGGAAATGACGCCGGTTGTCCTCGAATCGCAACAACCAGGAAACCAGCACCATCAGCATGACAATGCCCAGCAGGGCCAGCACGCCGTTGTTGCGCATGAAGTCGCTGACCGCGATCAGGCCGGCGGTTAGCCCCGGCAGATCCTGCCCAATATTCTCGAACACCTGCACGACATTGGGCACCACAAACGTCATCAGGCCGCCCACCACGAGAATAGCGACGGCGGTCAGCATGGCCGGGTAAAACACGGCCAGCTGGATTTTCGAGCGCATCTGCTGACGGCTCTCGGTGTAGTCAGCAAGCCGCTCCAGCACCCGGTCCAGGTGCCCTGACTGCTCGCCGGCCTCGACCGTGGTGCGGTAAAGCTCGGGGAAGATATGCCTGAAATCCGACAGGCCGGCGGCCAGCGTGTGCCCCTCCATCACGCGCGAACGCACGGCCAGCAACATGCTCTTGAGACGCGCCCGGTCGGTTTGCTGGGCCACGGCACGCAGGCACTCTTCCAGCGGCAGTGCGGCACGCACCAGGGTTGCGAGTTGCCGTGTAATCAATGCCAGGTCAGTTGCACTGATGCCGCGCTGAAGAAAGGCCGGCCGGTTGCGACTGCGTGTTTCGCGTTGCGCAACTTCCTGTACCTCGAGCGGCACCCAGCCCTGGTCGCGCAACTGCTGGCGTACCTGGCGCGGCGCGTCGCCCTCGACGACACCCTTCTTTTCACGCCCCCTTGGATCCAGCGCAATGTATTCAAAGGCGCCCATTATTCAGCCCGGCATATCCTGAGAGTTGGTTAATACGATTACCGCCACCCAAACCGGCAACGGCTCAGTCGCCCTGGCTGACGCGCAGGACTTCCTCAATGGAGGTGACACCCTCCAGCACCTTGCGCCAGCCATCCTGGCGCATGCCAGGTGACAGGGTGCGGGCCTGATGCTCCAGCTCCATCTCACCGCCACCGTCATGGATCATGCCGCGCATGGTGTCATCAATCGTCACCAGCTCATAGATACCGGTACGGCCACGGTAGCCGAGCTGGTTGCACACCGGGCAACCGCGCGCATGGTACAACGTCGGCGGGTTATCCGCGGCAATTCCCATGGTCTCGCAATCGGCCTTGCCCGCGGTATACGATTCCTTGCAGTCTTCGCACAGCACCCGCACCAGGCGCTGTGCAAGCACACCGATCAGACTGGAAGACAACAGGAACGGTTCGACGCCCATATCGCGCAGACGTGTTACGGCGCCGACGGCACTGTTGGTATGCAGGGTTGAGAACACCAGGTGACCTGTCAAGCTGGCCTGCACGGCGATTTCCGCCGTTTCCAGGTCACGAATCTCGCCCACCATCACCACGTCCGGGTCCTGGCGCAGAATGGCGCGCAGTCCACGCGCAAAGCTGAGATCGACCTTGGTATTGACCTGCGTCTGACCGATGCCATCGAGGTAATACTCGATCGGATCCTCAACGGTCATGATATTACGGCTCTTGTTGTTGAGCCGGCCCAGCGCGGCATACAGGGTGGTGGTCTTGCCGGAACCGGTCGGCCCCGTGACCAGGATGATGCCGTGCGGCTTGTTAATCAATTCATCTATTGCATCGCGGGAATGTTCCGCCATGCCGAGGTGTTCAAGATCCAGCCGCCCGGCCTGCTTGTCCAGCAAACGCAATACCACGCGCTCGCCATTTCCGGACGGCAGGGTGGAGACACGCACGTCAACCGCACGCCCGGCGACACGCAGTGAGATGCGGCCATCCTGCGGCAGGCGCTTCTCGGCAATATCGAGGCGCGCCATGACCTTGATGCGCGACACCAGCAGCGGCGCCAGCACGCGCTGCGGCTCCAGCACCTCGCGCAGCACACCGTCACAGCGGAACCGTACCACCAGCCGGTTTTCGAATGGTTCGATATGGATATCCGAGGCGTTTTCCTTGACCGCCTCGGTGAGCAGGGCATTGATGAGGCGGATAATGGGCGCATCATCCTCACTCTCGAGCAGATCTTCCGGCTCGGGCAGGGCCTGCGCGACGTGCATCAGGTCCATGTCGTCGCCGAGGTCGCCCATCATCTGCATGGCCTCGCTGGAGTCCTGCTCATAGCTATTGGACAACAGGGTATCGAAGGCTTCCTGCTCGATCTGTTGCAGCTTGATCGGCCGCCCCACCAGGCGCCGCAACTCGGCCAATGCGGTCGGCGCCACGCTCGCGGTATGTACCACGACTGCCCTGTCACCTTCGTAGCCGGTGAGCAGCACCCCGTGGCGTTTGGCAAACAAGAACGGCGGACGACGTGGCGCTATGTCGCTCTCTGATTCGAGCTGCTCCGTGGCTGTAACCAGGGTTTCACTCATTGGTTGCATCTGAGCCGGTGTCGACAGATTGTGCCGGAGCCGGCACGGCACCCTGCTGGGCCGGCAGTGAAGAAAACTCGTCGAACTCGGGCAGCACCGGGTGTGACTTGCCCGGCATCAGGTCCACGCCTTCAGCATCCTCGCCCATTTGCAGTGCGCGGATGTAGTTATATTTACTGTTGGTGTAGTGCGATGCAACGGAACTGTCGCGCAGGATCACCGGGTGGATGAACACCATCAGGTTGGTCTTGGTGATGTCGGTGGCCCTGGACTTGAACAAGTTGCCCAGCAGCGGTATATCACCGAGCAATGGCACCTTCTGCTCGTCTTCACCCACCGTCTCCTCGATCAGGCCACCCAGTACCACGACCTGGCCGTCGTCAACCATCACGTTGGTCTTTATAGCGCGCTTCTTGGTGACCAGATCCGAGGCACCGGCCACACTGGGGGCGATACTGGAAACTTCCTGCTCGATGTCCAGGCGCAGTGCATCGCCCTCGTTAATCTGCGGTTTGATCTTGAGTGTCAGACCGACATCCTCGCGCTGGATAGTCTGGAACGGGTTGGTGGAACCGGTAGCGGCACCGGTACTGGTAAACGAGCCGGTCACGAACGGGACATTGCGGCCAATCACGATCTCGGCCTCTTCGTTATCCAGTGTCACCAGTGTCGGTGTCGACAGGACGTTGCTGTTGGTATCGGATGCAAGCGCATTCATTATTGCCACATAGTTGAAACTGTTATCCTGACTGACATCACCAAACCCGAGCAGGACATTTCCGGCAGCCGCAGGCAGGGCTCCCCCGTCAATGGCCGAGGCCACGCCGTTGACAACATCGGTAATCGTTGAACCTGTATTGGTAAAATTGACAACACCGACCGGTGATTCACCGCCTTCTCGATCCCCGCTGAACAGCCACTGCACACCCAGATCCTTTGCCACGTCCCCGGACACCTCGGCAATCACGGCCTCGACCAGCACCTGCGCCTTGCGGATGTCGAGTTGACTGATGACACGCTTCAGGGTGCGCATGATATCCGGTGGCGCGGTGATAACCAGGGCATTGGTAGACTCGTCCGCCTGGATGTCAAAGGAACCGCCACGGCTTGCGCCGGTGGCCTTGGTTTTACCCTGGGCAGCCTCTTTCTCCTCGATCTTGCCAACGCCCATCAGCACATCGACGACCTTCGTGGCCTCGGCATAGCGCAGGTAGACCACGTCGGTGTTACCGCCACTCTCCAGCGGGGTGTCGAGGTGGGATATGATGGCACGCAGCCGCAGTCGCGCGGCACGGTCACCACCCAGCAATACGCTGTTGGTGCGTTCATCGGCAACCAGTACCTGCTCGCTGGCGCCTGCAGCGGCGCCCTTGCCGGCGGCAGCACGGCCACGCGTCAGGCTGGTGAGCACACGCACCACCTCGGTTGCCGAGGCATGTGCCAGCGGGATGATCTCGATTTCGCTGTCACTGACCTGGTCGATACGCCGGATAATGCTGACCAGGCGTTCGACATTACTCGCCCGGTCGGAAATGATCAGTACATTGGTCGCGGGATAGGCAGCCAGGTGACCCTGTTGCGGCACCAGCGGCCGCAGTATCGGTACCAGCTGGGCAGCGGCCACGTTGTCGACCTGGATCACCCGGGTCACCATTTCGTCACCCACTCCCGGATCCCTGTCGGTGGTCGTCGGTATGCTGTCCTGCTTGGCATTGACGTCCGGGATGATCTTGATCACCTCGCCACTCGGTACCGCTGCGAAGCCATGTACCTTGAGGATGGAGAGAAAGACCTGGTAGACCTCCTCACTGTTCATCGGGCGCGATGACACCACCGTGACCTTGCCCTTGACCCGCGGGTCAACAATGAAGTTCTTGTTTGCAACCTCGGCCACGGTACTGATCAGGGCGCTGATATCCGCGTCCTTGAGATTGAGCGTGACCGTCTCGGCATGCAGCACCGGGATGCATAGCATCCAGGCCAGTACCAGCGATAAGATTTTTCCCGAAATTTTCATTACCTGATCCTCAACACCGGCGCTTTCCCGGCATCCTTAACCTGTCCGTATATATCGGACAATTTACTGATTTCTTGTAGAATTCCGCCAGCGACAGGGCATCATTACTGCACATCCAGCACCAGTGTGAGCTCCTCTCCACCGCGCAGCAGCTTGACCGCCACCGATTCATCGCCTTGCAGGCTCTTGAGCGCCTTGGCGCCATTGGCTGGATCGCTCAGTCCCAGGCCATTTACCTCGGTAATAACGTCGCCGGACATCAGTCCGACCTCCTTGAACAGCGCCGGTTTACGACCCGGTGCCACGCTATAGCCAATAATTTTGCCACCTTCATCAAGCTGTTGGGAGACCCGCACCAGGTCATAAAGACTTCCGGGGCTCTTGCGGATACTCTCCCGCACCCCGCGCAGACGCTCCCCCGGCGAAGCAGACGAGCGCGCCTTTGCACCAGTCGATATGTTACCACCAGATTTGTTCTCTGTTGGCAGTCTGAGTGTCTCGTACCGGCCACTGCGCTTCAGAATCACGCGATCCGGATAGATCTCGCTCAGTTCGGCATTGCCGGGCAGATTGTCACCAATAGCGTACTGCTCTTCCTTGCCCCCCTGGTCCGCAATAATCGCCCGGGCATGCTGTTTGTCATCCGATGCCAGCGCGCCCCTCAGGGTCAGTCTGAGCCGGGTATCCGGTGCATCCAGCGGCGTGTTGCTTACCACCGGCGCCGCCTTCTTAACGACCAGCCCCATCAGGTGCCAGCCGGGCAACTGGCTGATCAACTCTGCATGCGGATTACGTTGTGCCGGTACAGCTGCCGTGGTAACTACCGGCGCTGGTTCATAATCAGGCTGCGGCAACACGACCCAGGTCAAAGCAGCCAGCTGTGCCGCGACCCAGATCACCAGCAGCACGTTGACCAGCGGGATCACACGCTGCACGCCGCGGCCCTGCAGCAGGCGTACCAGATCATTTGCTTGCAGTGTCACTACGCTCATGTGCGGATCAGGTCGGCAGAAATCAGCTGTAAAACCAGCCGTGCTAGCGGCCACGCCCTCCCGGGCGCCCGCCTGAACGTCCACCGGAACGCCCGCCTGAACGCCCGCCGGGTTTACCGCGTGCGCCACCAGGACGCGGCGGACGGTTTATTTTTACCGGCGGCTTGAGTTCCCCGATGTAGCCCTCCGGTACCGACTCGACCGGGATCTTGTGCCCGATATAGGCCTCGATTTCAGGCAGCGAGTAGACGAAATTCTCACAGGCAAAGCTGATGGCATCCCCGTCCTTGCCGACGCGCGCGGTACGGCCAATACGGTGTACGTAGTCCTCGGCATCCTGCGGCAGGTCATAGTTGAACACATGACTGACATCCGGAATATGCAGGCCGCGCGCCGCCACATCGGTGGCAATCAGCACCGGCAACTGCCCTTTCTGGAATTCGCCAAGCAGGCGCTGGCGCTTCGTCTGCGGCACATCGCCGGACAACACGGCACACTTGAACCCGTTCCCCTCCAGGTAGGACCAGACGCGGTCGGCATTACGCTTGGTATTGACGAACACGATGCTGCGATGGGGGTCCGTATGCTTCAGCAAGCCAATCAGCAACGGTATCTTTTCTTCATTCGCGGTGTGATAGAGCGCCTGCCGAACGCGTTCCGCCGTTATCATCTCCGGTACCACATCGACATGTTCGGGGCGGTTCATATGTTCGTATGCCAGTTCCTGCACCCGGTGCGAAAGCGTGGCGGAGAACAGCAGGCCAAGGCGCTCTTCCGGCGGCGGGCAACGACGCAACAGGTAGCGGATATCCTTGATGAAACCGAGATCAAACATGCGATCAGCCTCATCCAGCACCACGGCCTGGGCCATTTTCAGGTTGTACACGTGCTGCTTGAAGTAATCGATCAGGCGTCCCGGGGTGCCGATCAGGATATCGACGCCGGCTGCGATCGTATCGCGCTGCTCTTCATAGCCCGTCCCCCCGTAGGCCAGTCCCAGCTTAAGGCCTGTATGCCTGCCGAGTAGCATGGCATCCTTATGGATCTGGATCGCCAGTTCGCGGGTTGGCGCCAGCATCAGTGCCCTGGGCTGGTCCTGCTTGCGGCCGGCCGCGGCGGGATGCGTGAGCAAATGCTGGTAAACAGCCACCAGGAAAGCGGCTGTCTTGCCGGTTCCCGTCTGCGCCTGGCCGGCCACATCATGCCCCTTGAGGGCAATCGGCAGGGTTTCAGCCTGGATCGGGGTGCAGTTGGAAAAACCTGAATCTTCAATACCTTGCATTAGCTCAGGGGCCAGATCAAAGCTCTTGAAGACAGTATCTGTCAAATGTGTTTCGGACATAATCGCGTGGATTTCCAGATTCGGCGGCTACGCCGATGTGATTGAATTTAGTATTATATTTCAGAAGCTTGTTAATTTGCTATCGATAGTTTCCAGAGCACTGCAACACGGCATCCGGGACTGCAGTTAAGGGATCACGGAGTGGCCGCGAGGTTACCGCACCGGCAGCCGAATATCCGGTTTCCGGGTCAGGGCCGATGTCAGGCGTTTTGCGTGCGAAACATTGCGCACCAGCGCATGGATAAAAAATCGGCAAACCGGGCTTGTAAATTTGCCTGATTTAGGCTGAAATAGAGCCTTATCAAGTGCTGCACAGCAAAACACTGCGCAACGGCACATCAACGTTGTCCGGTCTGGACGCCAGCACTCCGAGCAGTCCCTGACATACCACGCAACGGATTTCCATTTTTCAATCATGGACCGGGTACGCCCTGCCATTTCCCATGCGCTAACCGGACCTATTTTCTTAACAGGAGATACCAGACAGTGAGTGACAATATCCTGCACCTGAGCGATGACTCTTTTGAACAGGACGTGATCAAATCCTCCGACCCCGTACTAGTGGACTACTGGGCCGAGTGGTGCGGACCCTGCAAGATGATCGCCCCGATCCTGGAAGAAATCGCCAGCGAATATGGCGGGCGCATCAAGGTGGCCAAACTTAATATTGATGACAACCCGCAGACACCACCCAAGTACGGCATCCGCGGCATCCCTACCCTGATGCTGTTCAAGGACGGTAATGTCGAGGCAACCAAGGTGGGTGCGCTGTCCAAGTCACAACTTACGGCATTTATCGATAGCAATATTTAATTGCTGGAACAAACCGGCAAGCATGAGAAATACCAAATGACATGCGTCTGTGAGTTGTAATTCCGACGCGCCCTGACAAACCCGACACCGGCAAGATATACAAGTCAAAACCTGAATACTCCCCAGGCCTCAACGGCTACCCCTTTAAAACAAGCAATGAAACACAGCAAAGGCCATCTATGAATCTGTCCGAACTCAAACTCAAACCCGCATCCGAACTGATCGAAATTGCCCGGGAGATGGGCATTCAGGATACTGCCCGGACGCGCAAGCAGGACGTTATTTTCGCAATTCTCAAATCGCATGCGAAAAAGGGCGAGGACATCTTCGGCAACGGGGTACTGGAAATACTGCAGGACGGCTTCGGCTTTCTGCGTTCGGCAGACAGTTCCTACCTGGCCGGTCCGGACGATATCTACGTCTCACCGAGCCAGATCAGGCGTTTCAGCCTGCGTACCGGCGACACGGTGGATGGCAAGATCCGCCCGCCCAAGGACAGTGAACGTTACTTTGCGCTGCTCAAGGTCAACGAGATCAACTATGAAAAGCCGGAAAATGCCAAGAACAAGGTGGCATTCGAAAATCTCACGCCGCTGCACCCGAACGAACGACTGGTGCTGGAACGGGGTAATGGCAGCACCGAGGACATCACCGCGCGCATCATCGACCTGGTAGCGCCGCTCGGCAAGGGCCAGCGCGGCCTGATCGTGTCGCCACCCAAGGCCGGCAAGACCATGCTGCTGCAGAACGTGGCACAGTCCATCGCCGCCAATTACCCGGAGTGCTACCTGATCGTACTGCTGATCGACGAGCGTCCCGAGGAAGTGACCGAAATGGCGCGCTCGGTGCAGGGCGAGGTCGTGTCCAGCACCTTTGACGAACCGGCCAGTCGCCATGTACAGGTCGCCGAGATGGTGATCGAGAAGGCCAAGCGCCTGGTCGAACACAAGCACGACGTGGTGATCCTGCTGGATTCGATTACCCGCCTCGGCCGCGCCTACAACACCGTGGTGCCGTCATCCGGCAAGGTGCTGACCGGTGGTGTAGACGCCAACGCCCTGCAACGCCCGAAACGTTTCTTCGGGGCCGCGCGCAACATCGAGGAAGGCGGCAGCCTGACCATCCTGGCCACGGCCCTGATCGATACCGGCTCGCGCATGGATGACGTCATCTACGAGGAATTCAAGGGCACCGGCAACCACGAGATCCACCTGGACCGCCGCATTGCAGAAAAACGTGTCTACCCGGCGATCAACCTCAACCGCTCCGGTACGCGCCGCGAGGAACTGCTTACCGACGCGAAGGAACTGCAGAAGATGTGGATTCTGCGCAAGCTGCTACACCCGATGGATGAACTGGCCGCTATGGAGTTCATGCTCGACAAGCTCAAGGCCACCAAGAACAATGGTGAGTTCTTCGAATCCATGAAGCGCTGATATTGCATCAGGCATGCAGGCCACGCCTGCGAATTTATTGCTCTGCCGTCGTCCCCGCGCAGGCGGGGACCCAGCCCCGACCAGCGCACTAAAACAATCGCGCCTGCAAGGCGCTCCTACAACAACCTGACAGGCCTGTAGGAGCGGATCGCATCGCCGCTCCCGGCATCCATGCCTGCCGCGGCACTCGTACATCCATGTACATCGCGCGATCAAGCCCATAGATCATCGCGCTCGCGAAGCGCTCCTGCAACAATCAGATACACCGGCAGGAGCGAATTTCAATCATTCCCCAGGTTGCGCAGGCGGTTTATGCGCAACTCAAGCGGTGGGTGGGTCGCATACAGTCGGCTGCTTTTTTCCCGGAAATTCCTGAACGGATTGACGATGAACATGTGCTGGGTGGCACGATTGGCGCCCTTGAATGGCTGCGCGCTGTGCGCCAGCTTGTCCAGCGCAGACATCAACCCCTCGGGGTGACGTGTCAGCCGCACACTGGTCGCATCGGCCAGGAACTCGCGCTGGCGCGAAACGGCAAACTGCACCAACATGGCAAACGCCGGTGCCAGTGCGGCAAACGCCACCAGCGCCAGCATGAGAAACACGGAACCGGCCCCACCCTTGCCGGAATTGCGCGAACGCCCCGAGAAATACAGGGCGCGCATGGCGCCGTCGCTGACCAGCACGATCAGACCGACGATCACCCCTACCGCGGTTGCATAGCGAATATCCCAGTTAACGATGTGCCCCATCTCGTGACCGATCACACCCTGCAGTTCTTCGCGATTGAGTGAGTCCAGCAGCCCGCGTGTCACGCCAATGGCCGATCGTGCCGGGCTCATGCCGGTGGCAAAGGCATTCAGCGCCTCGGTCTCGATCACGTACACGCGCGGGCGAGTGATGCCCGCCGCAATCGCCATTTCCTCGACCACGTTGTGCAGCAGCGGCTCGTCCCCGGGCGTCACCTCGCTGGCTCCGGTCAGGCGCAGCACGATGCGGTCGCCACTGCGAAAGGCAATCCAGGACCACAATACGCCGATGGAGAACAGTCCCAGTGCACAGAATATGCCCCATCGACTGACAAACCAGATCGTATCCGCAGACTCCGGCAGACCCTGTCCCGCCAGTTGCAGACTCCAGCCGACCAGGTAACCCAGCACACAGAGAATGGCCAGCAATGCGATTATCAGGAGCCGGGTCGAGCGCTGGTTGGCGCGCGCCGCCGCCATGAAGTCGGTGCGTCGCAGCACCTTGTCGCGCAGCCGCGGGCTGGACTGCCAGTTCGCCACCAGCGGTGCACCGCACTGCGCACAGCTGCGCGCATGCGATCCATTGCTGGCGTCACACTCGGGACACTTTGTACGGGAGGATTCCGGCATGTGCTCGGCAGGCACGGGCCCCGTGAACAACGGGGCGTTTAGCTCAACGCAGATCTACTGCGGGTGTTGCCGTTTCCGCTTCCGGCACTTCGAAGTAAGTTGCCTGCTTGAAGCCGAACATGCCGGCCACGATATTTGAGGGAAAGCTTTCCACGCCATTGTTCAATGCCATCGCGCTGTCATTGTAGAACTGGCGCGAGAATGAGATCTTGTTTTCTGTAGCGCTCAGCTCTTCCATCAGCCGTGAAACATTTTCATTGGCCTTCAGGTCCGGATAATTTTCCATCAGCGCAAACAGCTTGCCCATCGCGCCGGTCAGCAGGCCTTCTGCTGCGATAGCTGTCTCGGGGGTGCTGGCACTGACTGCCTGGTTACGTGCCTGGATCACCTTCTCCAGTGTTTCCTGCTCGTAGGACATGTAGTCCTTGACCACTTCGACCAGGTTGGGAATCAGGTCGTGGCGGCGTTTCAACTGCACATCGATCTGGCGCCAGGCGTTCTTGACCTGGTTCTTCAGGCCGACCAGGTTGTTATAAAGCAGAATGCCCCACAGCGGAATGCCAACGATCAGTGCAACAATTATCCAGCCAAAGATTTCCATGTGCGAACTCCTTGTGTTGCGGTTATTTCGTCAGGTGCTACCCACCGCACGGTATCCTATATCCGTCCGATAATATACATCCGTCCAGTGGATTTCTCCGGCGCAGGTATAGGCCTGTTGCTGTGCGGCAGCGATGGTCTCACCCAGCGCACAGACGCACAACACGCGTCCGCCGCTGGTCACAACCGCATCACCATCCACACGGGTGCCGGCGTGGAACACCTTGCAAGGCATGTCGTCATTCGTCGCCAGCCCTTGAATAATATCGCCCTTGCGATAGCTGTCCGGGTAGCCGCCAGCCGCCATCACCACCCCCAGCGCGGCGCGCGCATCCCAACTGGCTTCAACCTCATCCAGCCGTCCGTCCAGCGCCGCCAGGCACAGCGCTACCAGGTCGGACTGCAGACGGCACATGATCGGCTGGGTCTCCGGGTCACCGAAGCGTACGTTGAACTCCAGCACACTGGGTGTGCCATCGGAAGCAATCATCAGCCCGGCATAGAGAAAACCGGTAAACGGGTGGCCCTCGGCAGCCATGCCGGCAATGGTCGGCAGCATCACTTCCTGCATGACCCGTTGATGGATCTCGGGGGTCACCACCGGTGCGGGTGAATACGCGCCCATGCCACCGGTATTCGGCCCCCTGTCGCCATTGTCACGCGCCTTGTGGTCCTGGGAGGTCGCCAGCGGCAGACAATGCGTACCATCCACCATGGCAATGAAGCTGGCCTCCTCACCCTGCAGGAACTCCTCGATAACGACCCGGTTACCGGCCTCACCGAACACGTTGCCGGCGAGCATATCCTGCACGGCAGTCACGGCCTCGTCCTCGCTCTGCGCCAGGATCACGCCCTTGCCGGCGGCCAGGCCGTCAGCCTTGACGACAATCGGTGCACCCTGCGCACGAATATACTCGCAGGCGGCAGCAGCATCGGTGAAGGTGGCATAGGCGGCAGTCGGGATGTTGTGCTGCCTGAGGAAATCCTTTGCGAAGGTCTTGGAGCCTTCCAGCTGTGCAGCACCACGGGTCGGCCCAAAGCATGCCAGGCCCACTGCCTGAAAACGGTCCACGACACCGGCAACCAGCGGCACTTCCGGGCCAACGATGGTGAGCCCCACCGCCCGCGCCTGTGCAAAGGCAATCAGGCCATCGATATCCGTCACCTTGATGGCGACATTCTCCATGCCGGCTTCCCGTGCCGTACCCGCGTTGCCCGGTGCAACGAACACGGCATCCGCCTGCGGTGACTGCGCCACCTTCCAGGCCAGCGCATGCTCGCGTCCGCCACTACCGATAATCAGAATATTCATGAATATAATTTATTGAAGATAATTATCTCGCGCAAAGGCGCAGAGAGCTCGATAAAACTGCGTCGTCCCCGCGCAGGCGGGGACCCAGCCTGAAAACTACAACTCCGGCAAAAATACCCCGGCATGGCCTGGGAGTACACAGCTGTTAAACACACTTCACTGGCCGGTTCACCGCTGGGTTCCCGCCTGCGCGGGAACGACAATCCACTTGAGCTTTGCGTCTTTACGCGAGACAACTTGCCAGCGAAAGGTAATCAATGCCGGAAGTGACGCATGCCGGTGAACACCATTGCGATACCGTGTTCGTCTGCCGCGGCAATGACCTCGTCATCGCGCATCGATCCGCCCGGCTGGATCACCGCCACGATACCCGCCTCGGCGGCCTGGTCGATACCGTCGCGGAACGGGAAGAAGGCGTCCGAGGCCATCACCGAGCCCTGCACCTCGAGTCCTTCGTCAGCGGCCTTGAGCGCGGCGACCCGCGCACTGTAGACGCGACTCATCTGACCGGCGCCGACACCGATGGTCATGCCGTCCTTGCAGTAGACGATGGCATTGGACTTGACGAACTTGCCAACCCGCCAGGCGAATAGCAGGTCGGTGAGTTCCTGTGCCGTTGGCACACGTTTTGTCACCACCTTCAGGTCGTCTTTCGAGACACTGCCAAGGTCGCGGTCCTGCACCAGCAGGCCACCGTTGACACGCTTGAAATCCAGCATCGGCAACGGCGTATCGTCCCAGTCACCACTTTCCAGCACCCGCACGTTCTTCTTCTCCGCCAGCACCGGCAGGGCATCCGCGTCCACGCGTGGCGCAATGATCACCTCGACAAACTGGCGATCAACGATGGTACGGGCCGTATTTGCATCCAGCGGTCGATTAAAGGCAATAATGCCGCCGAACGCGGAGGTTGGGTCTGTCTTGAAGGCACGGTCGTAGGCCGCCAGCGCGTCCTCGCCCAGTGCCACGCCACAGGGGTTGGCATGCTTGACGATGACGCAGGCCGGGCCCTCGGTGAAAGACTTGACGCATTCGAGCGCGGCGTCGGTATCTGCCACATTGTTATAGGACAGTTCCTTGCCCTGCAACTGCCGCGACGTTGCCACCGAGGCCTCGCGTGGCGCATGCTCGGTAAAGAAGGCAGCGCGCTGGTGCGGATTCTCCCCATAGCGCATGGTCTGCACCTGGCGGTACTGCAGGTTCAGGGTGCGCGGAAAATCCGTGAGCCCACCTTCGGCATCAATAGCACCCAGGTAATTGGCAATCGCACCGTCATAGCGCGCGGTGTGCTCAAAGGTCTTGACCGCCAGACTGTAGCGGGTCGCATCACTCACCCGGTTCTCGCCGGCACGCATTTCCTCCAGCACCGCCGGGTAGTCGGCACTGTCGACCAGTACCGTGACCGCGGCATGATTCTTGGCAGCGGCACGCAACAGGGTCGGGCCACCGATATCGATATTCTCGATCGCTGTCGGCAGGTCACAATCGGGGCGTTCGACGGTCTGCTCAAACGGGTACAGGTTCACCGCCACCAGGTCGATTGGCAGGATGTCATTGTCGGCCATGACCGCGTCATCCGTGCCACGGCGCGCCAGGATGCCGCCATGAATCCTGGGGTGCAGGGTCTTGACGCGGCCGTCCATCATCTCCGGGAATCCGGTGAAGTCGGACACCTCGATGACCGGTATGCCGGCATCGGCGAGTAATTTTGCAGTTCCACCGGTAGACAGTATCTCGACGCCGAGACCGTGCAGTGCCTGTGCAAAGTCGGCGACACCGGTCTTGTCGGAAACGCTGATAAGTGCGCGCTTGATCATGGTTTTCTTCATCCTGCTGGTTAATGACTGGTGTACGGCCAGCAACCGGGTACCCCGTTTACCGACTACGGTTCCAGCTTGTACTGTTTGAGTTTCTTGCGCAGCGTGCCACGACTGATGCCAAGCATCGTCGCGGCCTGGCTCTGGTTACCGTCAACGTGCTGCATGACGACATTCAGGATGGCAGGTTCAACCTCATTAAGCACCACGTGATAGAGGTCATTCACATCATGCCCATCCAGGTCGCCCAGGTAGAGTTCCAGCGCCGAGGTCACACTCCGGCGGATCGGCTGCTTGCGGCGTTCACGCCGTGCCGGCACGTTCATGCTGCCAGCCCCTGGCGCTCCGACAGGCGCGCAAAATAGTCCCTGACAAACTGCAGTTGCGCGGCAGCCGATTCAACCCGGTTGACCTGCTGACGGAATGCGTTGCCGTCACGCTGGCCCTTGCTGTACCAGGCGATGTGCTTGCGGGCCGTGCGGACACCGGTGTACTCACCATAAAATGCATACAGGTTTTCCAGGTGGTCGACCAGTATGCGGCTGATATCCGCGGCCGAGGGTTCCGGCAGGTGCTGGCCGGTCTGCATGTAGTGGGCAATCTCGCGGAAAATCCACGGCCGCCCCTGTGCCGCACGACCTATCATGACTGCATCCGCTGCCGTTTCACGCAACACTTTCACGGCACGTTCCGGTGTCGTGATATCGCCATTGGCGATCACCGGTATACCGATGGCTGCCTTGATGGTGCGGACCGTGTCGTGCTCGGCCTCGCCGCGGTAGGCGCAGGCGCGGGTACGGCCGTGTACGGCCAGTGCCTGGATGCCGGCCTGCTCGGCCAGTTTCGCTACCGCCAGTCCA
>JAOUBY010000148.1 GCA_029860045.1 Gammaproteobacteria bacterium
GGTCATTGTGTTCGGTGGCGTCAAGGTGCACGTTGCTGATCCCGTCGTACTGTTCAGGTAATTGCGTCAACTCGAAGTAGTGCGTCGCAAACAGGGTATAGGCCTGAACGCGCGTGGCAAGGTCGACCGCACAGGCCCAGGCCAGCGACAGTCCGTCATAGGTGCTGGTGCCGCGGCCAATCTCGTCCATCAGGACCAGGCTGTGCCCGGTGGCATTGTGCAGGATGTTGGCCGTCTCGGTCATCTCCACCATGAAGGTCGAGCGTCCACCCGCCAGGTCGTCGGCGGCACCGATACGCGAGAAGATGCGGTCTACCGGCCCGATCACGGCGTTGTCTGCCGGGATGAAACAGCCGATATGCGCCAGCAACACGATCAGTGCCGTCTGGCGCATGTAGGTGGATTTGCCGCCCATGTTCGGGCCGGTAATGATCAGCATGCGTTGCTTGCTGTGTAATTGCGCGTCGTTCGGGATAAACGGCTCATCCATGAGTTGTTCGACCACCAGGTGGCGGCCACCGCTGATGCTGATGCCGGAACGCTCGCTCAGCTCGGGGCGGTTCAGGTTCAGCGTGCGGCTGCGCTCGGCGAAGGTGGCCAGCACGTCGAGTTCCGCAATGCCCTCGGCACACAGCGTCAAGGGTTCCAGTGCCTCGGTGAGTGTGTCCAGCAGGGCATCGTAGAGTGCCTTCTCCAGTGCCAGTGCCCGTTCATGCGCGCTCAGCACCTTGTCCTCGTGTGCCTTCAGTTCCGCCGTGATGTAGCGTTCCACCGACTTCAGCGTCTGGCGGCGCTGGTAGTCATCCGGCACCCTGTCAGCCTGCAGCCGGCTGACTTCGATGTAATAGCCGTGCACCTTGTTGTAACGGATCTTCAGGTTGCCGATACCGGTGCGCTCGCGTTCGCTCGCTTCCATGGCGAGCAGACATTCGTCGCCATGCTCACTGAGCTGACGCAGTTCATCGAGCGTGGCATCGTAACCGGCCGCAAGTGCACCGCCATCACGGATCAGCAAGGGTGGCTGTTCCTTGATGGCGCGGTGCAGCAAGTCATGGGTGTCCGCATGGACACCGGTCTGTTCAGCCAGTCGGCCCATTAGTGGATCATTGATATTGCCCAGCAATGCCTGCAGTTCCGGCAGCAGGGCAAGGCTGTCGCGCAGCCCGGACAGATCGCGTGGTCGTGCAGACTTCAAGGCAATGCGTGACAGGATGCGCTCGATGTCGGCACAGCCGCGCAGCAGGGCGTGAATGTCATCGTGATGTTCGCCGTCCAGTAACTGGCCCACGCTTTGATGGCGGTCTTTCAGCAGGGCGTGGTCACGCAATGGCCGATGCAGCCAGCGGCGCAGCAGGCGCCCGCCCATGACGGTGGCGGTGCAATCGAGTACACCGGCGACGGTGTGCTCCGCTCGTCCGGACGGTGCATGTTCCAGTTCCAGGTTACGCCGCGTCGCGGCATCCAGTACCAGGCTATCATCACGCGACTCGACGCGCAGACCGCGCAGGTGCGGCAGACGGGTGCGCTGGGTGTTATTCACGTATTCCAGCAGGCCGCCCGCCGCGCCGATGGCGGCTGCCATGTGTTCGCAGCCAAACCCGTCCAGGTTGCGGGTACCGAACTGTGCGTTAAGCTGGCGGCGTGCGCTGTCAGTGTCAAACAGCCACGGTGGCTGGCGGCGCAGCTGGTGGTTTCTTTCCACGCCGGCGGGCAGCGCGATGGCCTCGTTGACCACCAGTTCCGCCGGGTTGAGGCGTTGCAGTTCGCCGAGCAGGGCTTCCTCACCGCGCACCTGTTGCACGCAAAAACGGCCTGCCGCGAGGTCCAGCCAGGCCAGTCCCCAGTCCTCACCCATTAGCTGGATACTCACCAGCAGGTTGTCCTGGCGTTCGCTGAGCAGTGCCTCCTCGGTCAGGGTGCCGGGCGTGACGATGCGCACGACCTTGCGCTCGACCGGTCCCTTGCTGGTCGCCGGGTTGCCTACCTGTTCACAGATGGCCACTGATTCTCCCTTGCGTACCAGCCGGCCCAGGTACTGGTCGATGGCATGTACCGGTACGCCGGCCATGGGAATGGGCTCGCCGTTGGACTTGCCGCGCGCGGTGAGGGTGATATCAAGCAGGTTAGCGGCACGCCGGGCATCGGCGA
>JAOUBY010000149.1 GCA_029860045.1 Gammaproteobacteria bacterium
ACATAAAAAAACCAAAGATAATGTCATTGCAAGGAACGTAGTGTACCCAGTGCGCTTCGCGGGGCAGGCTCACGAAGCAATCTCCTAATGATTGAGCCAAAACCAGGAGATTGCCGCGCTTCGTTGCTCGTGACCGTAGGAAATGCCCGCAGGGTGCAATGACGGTTTCCTCTTTCGTCTGAACTTACGTCCCCATCTCAGCCAGCAAATCCGCCTGATGTTCTGTCACCAGGGGTTCGATAATCATATCCAGGTTGCCGGCCATCAGTTCATCGAGTTTGTACAGCGTCAGGTTGATGCGGTGGTCCGTCACTCTACCCTGCGGGAAATTGTAGGTGCGAATGCGCTCCGAACGATCTCCGCTGCCAACCAGTGATTTGCGTGTCTCGGCCTGTTCGGCCTGCTGGGCGCTCTGCATCTGATCGAGCAGGCGTGATTGCAGCACACTCATGGCACGTGCCCTGTTCTTGTGCTGCGAGCGTTCATCCTGGCATTCGACCACCAGACCGGTTGGTAAATGGGTGATACGTATCGCGGAATCTGTCTTGTTGACGTGCTGTCCACCTGCACCGGATGCGCGGTAGGTATCAATGCGCAGGTCGCCGGCATCGATTTCTATCGCATCGACCTCGTCGGCTTCCGGCATCACTGCCACGGTACAGGCAGAAGTGTGGATGCGGCCCTGGGTTTCGGTCTGAGGTACCCGCTGTACACGGTGAGCACCAGACTCAAACTTGAGTCGGGAATAGACGCGCTTACCACTGATGCGGGTGATGATTTCCTTGTAGCCGCCATGATCACCATCACTATGGCTCAACACCTCAAGCTTCCAGCGGTTTTTCTCGGCATAGATGCTGTACATGCGAAAAAGATCACCGGCGAACAGCGCCGCTTCATCACCACCTGTACCGGCACGAATTTCAAGAAAGACGTTACGCTCATCATTGGGGTCTTTGGGAATCAGCAGAACACGTAAAGCTTCCTGATGGTCGGTAATTGACTGCTCCAGTCCACTGACCTCCTCCGCCGCCATTTCACGCATTTCGTCATCCTCGTCATCGAGCATCTGGCGCGCTGCCTGCAGCTCGTCATTGCTCTGCTGCCATTGCTGATAGCGTTCCACTACCGGAGACAATTCGGACATCTCAAGGGATAACTTACGGAACTGATTCTGATCAGCAGCCACGGCAGGATCAGCTAGCATGGCATGGATTTCTTCCAGACGCTGGCTCAGGTGGTCAAGTTTTTCATTGATTGAGGCTTTCATGGATTTACGTTTTAAGTATTACGTTTTAAGTATTAAAGGAAAACTACTTTATTCGTCATTGCGAGGAGCAAAGCGACGAAGCAATCCCAAAACGAATGATTATATATGAAGAGATTGCCGCGCTGCGCTCGCAATGACAAAGATTTTGTTTTAAAACTGATTTAGACTTTCAAATCAAAAAGACGCCTGGCGGCTTCGATCACTGTCTTGTCCGCATCCAGGCCTGCCTTAGTCAATGCGGCTGTTGGACCATGGGTGATTTTGTTGGTCAGGGAGCGAGCAAGTGCCTCGATGACTATTTCCGGATTTTCTCCACTGGCAAGTAAGCGGTGTGCCTTGTCGAGTTCGCTCTGGCGCAGTTCGTCGGCACTCTCCCTCAGGGCGCGAATCATTGGCACGGCATCCAGTGATTTAAGCCAGCCAACGAACTGGGTCACTTGCAGGTCAATAATTTGTTCTGCCTCACCGGCTGCTTCACGCCGCGACTGAAGGTTTTCCTCTACCACGTTCTGCAGATCATCAACGCTATACAAAAAGACATCGCTTAATTCTCCAACCTCTGCCTCGATGTCCCTGGGTACGGCGAGATCGACCATGAATATCGGCCGGTGGCGGCGTTTTTTTAACGCCTGCTCGACAGCACCCTTGCCGAGGATAGGCAGCTGGCTGGCAGTTGATGCTATTACGATATCGGCCTCATGTAGACGTGTTGGCAATTCAGCCAGTGTGATCGCTTCGCCTCCAACCAGCCCGGATAGCTTCTCTGCACGCTCGACGGTGCGATTAGACACTATGATATGACCAGGCTGCTGCTGTGACAGGTGCTGTGCTGTAAGCTCGATGGTTTCACCGGCACCGATCAACAGCACCGTTTTC
>JAOUBY010000097.1 GCA_029860045.1 Gammaproteobacteria bacterium
CGGTCGCCGGTGGTTGAAGGCTTCCTGTATCACCATGGGTGAGTTTTCCCACCAGATGGATGGCACGATGACCCAGTCCGCCTCCATCAACAGCCTGTCGAGTTGTTGAGGCTCGTACATACCATGATAGGTACAGGCATCACCCAGTTCTTCGATGAGTGAATTGATGCGCCCCTGGAAGTCCGGGTGCTGCATTTCCAGGCCGCTGCCGTAGATATTCAGCTGTGCCTGCTTGCGGTACTTGTATGGCAATTTCCTGAATGCCTCCAGTAAGACATCGATGCCCTTGTAGGGATTGATCTGGCCAAAAAAAGCAAAACGTCCCCTGACGTCGCCATTGACCAGTTTTCTCGGCTCCAGCGCAGGCGCTGCAGGCTGGCCATTCTCTATCATCACGATCCTGTCTTCAGGAATCCCCCATTCCACGTATCTTTCCTGCAGGAAGTGGCTCGGCGAGATGAACACATCCACCAGGTCGAAAAAGGACTGGATGTATTTCTTGCGCAGGAAAAAATCACCGGCGGAGAATTGTGGAAAACAGTCGGCACACTCTGTTGGGGAGGACTTGTAACACAGCCTTGCCTTGCCGTTACCGTTCTTGATCATCTGGCCGTTGTGGTGGCAAATGGCAAGAAACTCGTGCAGCGTCAGCACGATCCTGGCTTCCGGCAGCACGTTCCTGGCAACGCGGATCAGCTCCAGCCCCATGTGGGAGTAGTGGTGAAAATGCACAATGTCCGGACGATAGCTCTCAAGCAGTTTTCTGAAATCGTTCCATACATGCTTCTTGTTGTTCGAGGTGAAGTTGAAGAAATCATTCATCCCGGTGTGAAACAGGATCTCGCGCTCATCACCAAGAGTTGAAAACACCGAGCCCCCATGTGAGGGGCGGTCCGACCTTGCCAGGAACATGGCATCAATATCCCTGCTCCTGAGCTCTTTATACAGGTTATAGGCAGCGATCTCGGCGCCGCCCTTGCTCTGCGCGGGATGCCCGTGGGAGATGATAAGAACTTTGTCTTTGTTCATGACTGACTGCTATTGATATTGTTGATCGTCTTTTCCCATCTGCCGGTATGGAGCCAGCCGTTGAAAATGGTCAGCTTGTGCTTCCAGTCACCGGGGTCGATGAGATTCTGCGACTGCCGCTCCAGGTGGTAGAGCTGCACAGTGCTCAGCAGATAATTACGATAACCTTTCTCGCGGAGTTTCAGGCAGAAGTCAGAGTCTTCGAAGTCTCCGAGGATGTAGGACGGATCAAGCCCGCCAGCTTCATCGTACCTGTCCTTGCCGACCATCATGCAGGCTGCGGTCACGGCATGGGTTTCCCTGCATCCCGGTTCTTCTGCCAACCATACCGGCAGACCCTTGTTGGGATGGTCATTGAGCCAGATGGCAGGATATTCGGGCGACTTAATGAACTCCATGCCATCGTGCTGAATGGTTTCATCTTCATATACCAGTCTGACGCCCAGTACGCCTGCCTTGTCCAGCGAATCATACTGGTCCTGCAGGCGCTGTAGCCAGCCCTTCTCGTGCGGGATCACGTCGGAATTCAGCAGCACAAGGGTGTCGCTCCTGGCATACGAAACGCCAAGATTATTGGCGCAGGCGAACCCCTGGTTCTTGCCACTCATGACGACCCGGAACGGGACCTGGAAGATCCTGTAGCTATCGTCGCAAAGCTGGAGAAAATCTTTCTTGATTGACGGGTCGTCAAGCACGTAGACAAGATCGCTGTCCCTGAAGTCCGGATCGGATGCGAATTGAGAGAGCTGGTACAAAACAAGGTCATAGCGACCGTAAACAGGCACGATGACGCTGCGCCGTGGTTCCTCCGGGAGGCTGCCGTATTCAGATACCTCCGCCTCGTCGCTGGCGGATATGCGCTCCTGCCATATCCCGCGCAGCGCAGTATCTATATGCCTGCCAAACACATCGTCCAAATCAGGAGAGCGGATATCGACATTGCCCAGCACCTTCTGAGTAAGCTCAATCTCGTTACCGTTCAGGGGGATGGCCCTGAAGGTGTTTCTGGTAACTTCACCCTGGTCGGTTACCGTGATGACCCCGATATGATCATTGTGTTCTTCTGGATCAACAGGGACGTATGCAAACCCGCCTGCATCGTATGTGTTGGGGATATGGTCAAAGGCATAGACGATGTCTTTTCTGTGGTACCAGGAAATTTCATTGATGATATTGCTGCTCAGCCTGTTGCCTGAAAGCAGGTAAATCCCGACCAGGTCGCCATTGCTGTTATCGAACCAGCCGTTAATGAAAAACCCGTCAGGCAACGAAATGGCATCGTCGATATTGATGCGTCTGCTTTCGCGTTTTGGCAGGGTTGCCAGCTGGTTGATAAATAACGGGTCTGCACCGTCAAAAATCTTCTTGTAAACAAGCGAGCGCTGCTCTGCGCTAAATGTACCCAGGGGAGGCGCGGCCTTCTCGGGATCAACCGGCCCGGGCTTCTCCAGCTTGTGCTCCTGTTTTTCATTACCTATCTCCAGTACCAGCCTGGCCCGCAGCTTGTCACCTGGTTCTTCTTTAGCATTTAATCTGGCGATGATCGCGAAACCCGGCTGCTTATCCAGGTCCGGGTCCCCGTGGTGTATACATACGTCGGGTCTTGCGCCCCTGATGAGGGTGAGCTCACAGGTTTCTCCCGCGCGCCCGATTGATAGTTTCGCCTTGAGATCAGTTTCCGTTGGGTGGTATGCCCAACCGACAATCAACCACTCATTCCTGTTGATCTGGCCGGCATAGTCGATCCAGGAAGTGACCTTCTGCCCGGTAGACTTGACTTCCTTTATGGGCAGGACATTGTCGCCTGTGGCGCCCTTTGTAGCTCTGTTTCTGAATAGCATGAAGAATGTCCGTATTTGAATCTGTTGCCTGATTATTATCCAGTTGCCTGGTGACTATCCGTTGCGCAGGCAGCGAATACCCAACCGTAATACGGCCTGATTATTATACTCATTGTTAATGTACAGTCGGTCCGGTTTCTAGCCGGAAACCCGGCGAGCGCAATGACAGATTCCGGTTATAGGCCCTATCCGCTACCAGTTCCTTTTCCCAGTGGTGGCTCACCCAGGCAACTTCTTCCGAAAAACGCTCTGCCTTTTCAGGTTCACTGTCTGCACCCCTTGAGGCGGACTCATGGTGATACAGCTCTGCCCCGGGGGTCCAGATCACGGCATAACCCTGCGACATCAGCTTCAGGCACAGGTCTACATCATTAAAGGCCACCTTCAGGTTGACCTCGTCCATGCCACCGACCTGCCGGTAGATCTCCCTGCGCCCGGCCAGGCAGGCGGCCGTCACCGCCGACATGCGCTGGGTCAGCCTGGCGCGGCCCTGGTAGCCATCGGCACTGGCTGACAGGAACTGGTGAACATGCCCCGCAACGCCCCCCATGCCAAGCACGACACCGCCATGCTGAACACTTCCGTCCGGATAATACAATTTGGCGCCGACTGCCCCAATGCCGGGCCGCAGCGCATGCGAGACCATTACGGACAACCAGTCCGCATTGATGACCTCGGTATCGTTATTCAGCAACACGTAGACTTCACCGCGCGCCGCCTCCACGCCGCGGTTGCACAGACGCGAAAAGTTGAATGCCCCCGGCTCGTCCAGGATGCGGATGCGCCCGTCATCTTCCAGGCTGCGATACCAGGCATGGGTGTCTGCCGCGATACTGCCGTTGTCGACGATAATGATCTCGAGCTGCGGATAATCGGTACGCTGCAGCACACCATCGACGCACTGGCGCAGCAAGTCCAGCCGGTCACGTGTCGGGATGATGACCGAGACCAGCGGCAAAGCCTCCGGCAACTGCCAGCGCACATCCAGGTGACCGGCGCTGGTTGCCCCGGGGATAACCTCTGCTTTTTGTCCGGTGCGCAGCAGGTGCTCTTCCACGGCGCGTTGCCCGGCCTGCCTGGCCCTGCCGGCCTGTGCCTGCGAAAAGTTCCCGCCCGCGCTGCGCCAGTGATAGAGCACCCGGGGAATATGGATGATATTTTCCGGCGCGGTATGCTCCACCAGCCTGAGCAACAGGTCCCAGTCCTGGCTACCGTCAAACCCTGCGCGGAACCCCCCTGCCCCGAGCACATCCCTGCTGCGGAATGCCGACAGGTGATTCACGTAATTCTGGCCCAGTGCCAGTTCATAATTCCAGTCAGGCTTGAAGTAGGGATTGTCGCGGACGCCATCCGCGGTCAGGTGGTCATGATCGGAATACAGGATGGCGGCTTCCGGATTCCGGTTAATGGCACCGGCCAACCGGTAGAGTGCCTGCTCGGCCAGGCGGTCATCGTGATCGACGCTCACGATCCATTCACCGCTGGCCATCTCCAGTGCATCATTGCTGGCCACCACAATGCCGCCGTTGGTTTCCCTGTGCCGGAGCTTGATGCGGCTGTCGTCAGCTGCCAGTCCGTCAAGCAATGCGGCAATGTCATCCCCGCTGGAGGCGTCATTGACGATACACAGCTCCCAGTCCGGGTACAGCTGTGACCTGACTGTCTCAATGGCTTCCTGTAACCACGGCAGGTGGGTGTTGTATACCGGCATCAGGATCGAAAAGAGCGGTCGTCGCTGCATGTCCTTTATTGTCGCGCGGATGTCACTGCGATCCTTGTCTGTCAGGGTATCCCTGGCCTTGATCCACTCGGCATACTCTTCACGTGAGATACCTGTCTCCCCGCCACGCGCCTGGGCGGATCGCATGCAAAATGACAGGGCGGTTGCCAGGTCATTATCCGCCTCGCCCAGTGCGTGTCGCAGCGCCGCCAGCGAACCAAGCGGCTGCATGGAAAAACGTTTTACCTCAAGCCGCCCCGGCCTTGCCATCGGATCAAGGCGTAGCGCCTTTACCCGCCTCGGCAGCTTTACCAACCGGGTAATTCTGCCCTCACGGCTGGCCGGCAGCCGTATCGCGGTCTTTTCGCTGAATCCCCGCCCATCATCCACATAAATCACCGGTTCCAGCCACTCGCCGAGGTCGGCGAACTCGACGCTAACAAGGATCCAGCCGCGCGGCATCATTCCAGGGCGTGAGGTAACACTGAACTGCGGGTCCTCGCCGGTACTCAGCCAGGCATCCCCCTCCCGGCTCAGCTGGTTTAATGGTGATAGTGTGAAATCGCACGTGTGTCCGCGCCGGCACAGGATATCCAGTGCACGCAGCAAGGAAACAGGCAGCTCACCCAGCAAGTGTTTGGCCACCAGGCAGCGGAGCCCGCTTTCACGAATGACCGGACTGCCTGCATCCGCGAAAAAGCGCACCGGGTCGCGGCGCAGCTTGCGCCATTTCCGTTGCAGGCGTGCTGCTGTCATACGGTTAATCACTTCGAGGTCCCGCTATCAGCGACCTGTGCAAACCCGTCCTGTCGTGACACTCCGAACAGGTCCCTGAAGCTGTCATCACCTGCGGGACAGCGTGCCCGTGCCGCAAGCGCCATGGCGCGCCTGCGTCCCGGGTTGGCGGCAAGATCCAGGATGGCCTCGGCCCATTGGCCGGCATCGTCAGGCAGCAGCACACCATCCTCATCATCACGAATAAAATCTGCATACGGGGCGCGGTCGGAATAGATGCCGGCGGCACCGGTGCGCGTGATGTCATAGACCTTGCTGCACGAGCGCGCGGCATTGACCGGACTTTCAAACAGGGGAGCAAGGCCGATGTCCTGCCGGGCTGAACTGCTGTAGGCAAGGTAGGCAGGCCAGTCCATCGGGTGCAGCACCACGACGCGCTCAATGCCACGAAACAGCTCACGCGTTTCACTGTCACCGGTAATTTCAAACAGCATGCGGGGATCACGCTGTTGCACCTCGCGCACTACCTCCGCAAGAAAGCGTTTTTCCACTTCATGGGCAGCCGTGCCGTGGTAAAAGTAGCGGATCACCCGGTCGGTCTCCGGCGGACTATCGATGTAAAGCGGTGGCAGTAACATCGCCC
>JAOUBY010000046.1 GCA_029860045.1 Gammaproteobacteria bacterium
TGCCTTGCCGCAAACTCTCTTTCGGTGCGCCTCTCAGGTGGTTGAGAAAGGGCTGGCAGGACTTCCGGCGGGCACCCTGGCACAGCCTGACCTACGGTGCGATATTCGTCCTTATCGGTTGGCTGTTTCTATATTTTGCATGGGACAAGGGCAGTGACACCCTGGTCTTCAGCCTGCTTCTCGGTTTTCTGATCATGGGGCCCGTGCTAGCCTTCGGTCTTTACGACATCAGTCATCAACTCGAACTGAACCACAAACCGAGCTTTCGCCACGAGCGCCAGAAGGCCTTGCATGAAATGGGACACGAGCTGATGTTTGCGATGATGCTCGGCATGATGTTCGTGATCCTTGTCATTGTGCTATCGATGGTGATCGGGGCTGAACCGACACCCGGGCGGGTTACCGCTACTTTCGCTGTCTCGCCCTTGCTGGTCACCGTTATTTTCGCAGGCGTGGTTTTCTGCGCCAGCGCGTTCGCACTACCGATGATTTTGCATCGGGATGCCGATGCGACGACGGCGATAATGACAAGCATCAATGCGGTGATGCGTAATAAAAGGGTTCTGGCGCTCTGGGCGTTGATGATCTTCGTGCTTACGGCGGTAGGGTTCGCAACCGCGCTGATCGGTCTTGCGTTCATAGTCCCGGTACTCGGTTACGCTACCTGGCATGCGTACCGTGAGACAATCATATCGAACGGAGCGGCTTAATAATTCCGGAATGGATTTCTGCCCCCTCGGGGGCGCTTCTTTATGTCGAACGGGTCGTGTCCAAAGCGGTCACTCAGTGGCCGTGCTTTTGGCTAAACGCTGCGCCTGGCAAACCAGATAATGTGCCGTGCCCCTTTCGACCCGCGCGTACGGATGCGCACTTCATCCACCTCGAACCCGACCTTGCGCAGCCGTTGTAGAAAGTCTTTATCCGGGCCGGCCGACCACACGGCCAATACACCCCGGGGGCGCAGTGCCGCATAAGCTTCGTTCAACCCGTTCAGGCTATAGAGCCAATCATTCTCTTTGCGGGTGAGCCCCTCGGGGCCGTTATCCACGTCCAGCAAGATTGCATCGTAAGCGTGCTGCTCAGTCGCGAGAATACGGGCGACATCCACCTCGCGTACCGTCACCCGCGGATCCCGGAGCGGATGGCCGGTATGTTCTCCGAGCGGTCCCCTGTTCCATGCCACCACTGCCGGCACCAGTTCCGCCACCTCTACCTGCGCCTGGTTGCCGACGTGCTGGAGTGCCGCAGCCAGGGTAAATCCCATGCCCAGCCCCCCGATGAGCAGTCGCGGCTTTACGCAGTTCACCAGCCTTGCACAGGTATGCTCTGCCAGTGCATCTTCGGAGCTGTGGACGCGGCTGTTCATCAGCTCGCCACGCCCCGTGATCTTGATCGAGAATTCATCGCCACGCTGGTACAGCTGCAGCTCCCCGCCGTTACCGGGCACCTGTGCGCTATCGAGCAGAGTCCAGGGGGTCATACATGTCTCAATCTGTTGTCCCCGGGTTGCGCAAATACAGGCCTTCCACTTTCTCCCTGGCCCAGGGGGTTTTCCGCAGGAACTTCAGGCTGGATTTGATGCTTGGCTCATGGTTAAAACATTTGATGTTGATGGTTCGCCCCAACTCCTCCCAACCATGGTGCTCCACCAGGCGCGTAAGAATTATCTCCAGCGTCACGCCATGCAGGGAGTTTCCGGGTTGGGGGTTACTCATGCGGACACAGGATTCACTGACTCATTGCGATTAATTACGAGCCCGGTGTTCCTGAATCGTTGCCGGCGGCACCTTCCACCAGCTTTTCCGCTTTTTTCACACGAATCTTGTTGCCACCGATGTCCCGGGCATTAAGCCCTTTGATAGCCGCCTTGGCTTCACCCGCACGGGGTATTTCAACGAAACCAAAGCCCTTTGACTTTCCTGTCGCTTTGTCCATCACCAGTGTGCAGTACTGCACATCACCATATTCCCTGAACAAGGCCAGCAGCTCCGCTTCCGTCGTTTCCCGGGACAAATTGCGCACTATGATTTTCATATTTGTATCGGGCCCTGGACTCAGGTAGGTGAAGTGATTGCTACCGAGTGGTCTTGTTGCATCCTACACAAAGAGGCTGGCCTTTCGGTAATTGTTTTGCGTGCCGGGTGCCTGGCTAGTCCTCTGAACCGATTTCAAGCGGGCTGCTCTCAAGATAATGCTCGCCCTTTTCGTAGATGTTCCTGGCCGACCCGACGATCAGCGGATCGGGCGGTTTCACCACGTCCGTGTCCTTGTTCGGGTAGTCCAGACTGTTCAGTATAAAACGCATGGCATTCAGCCGGGCGCGCTTCTTGCAGTCTGACTTGACGACTGTCCAGGGCGCATCGGCCGTGTCGGTGTAGAAGAACATGGCCTCTTTCGCCTCGGTGTATTTCTGCCACTTGTCCAGTGAAGCCATGTCAACCGGGCTCAGCTTCCATTGCTTCAGCGGGTCGTGCTGACGCCCCTGGAAACGGCGGAACTGTTCATTGCGACTGACCGAGAACCACAGCTTGAAGAGCGTGATGCCGCTCCTTACCAGCATGCGTTCCAGTTCCGGCGCCTGGCGCATGAATTCCAGGTATTCGCCGGGCCGGCAGAAACCCATGACGCGTTCGACTCCGGCGCGGTTGTACCAGGAGCGGTCGAACAGGACGATTTCACCGGCGGTTGGCAGGTGATTGATATAGCGCTGGAAGTACCACTGGCCCAGTTCCTCTTCGGACGGCTTCTCGAGCGCCACGACACGGGCGCCACGCGGATTAAGGTGTTCCATGAGGCGCTTTATGGTGCCGCCCTTGCCGGCTGCGTCCCGGCCCTCGCAGAGCAGCACGATGCGCTGCCCGGTTTCCCTGACCCAGCTCTGCATCTTGAGCAGCTCGATCTGCAGCTTCTGCTTTTCCGCCTCGTATTCTCCCCGTTTCATCTTTGTCGGGTAAGGGTAGTTAGCATCGGGAAATATCTTTCCCTTGCCGAGGTTTTTTATTTCGCTGTCCGTGGCGAGCTGCTGGGGTTCGCGTCCCTCGGCAAGTTCGACCAGTGCGCTGGTGTGGTCTTCACTCATGGTTATTCGCCCGTGTTTCCTTGCATGAAACGTCTATTTCGAACAAATCCGGAAGGAATCGCAATGACATGGATCAAATTACAGTATTAACCTGCCGTCAGTTTGTTTTCAGCGTATGTCATAAGTTGACCGGCTGGCGGTGTGCCCCTGAGGGGAGTGGTGTTTCCTGCGCCCTGGCACGAGATGATTCTTTATCTCAATACCGGCTCCAGCCAGTGCTCGTACAGCACATCCGCCACCTGCTGTGCTTCCCTGATGCGGGTATCGAGGTCCGAGGTCATTTCGGCTGCGGACTGCACAGCACCTGCCGGGTTGGCAATTTCATGTTGATACAGCGCCGCCCATTCGCTGACCATGGGGGCCGTCATCTCGACATGACATTGCAGTGCCAGCGTGTTGCCGATGGCAAACGCCTGGTGGGCGCAGTTGTCGTTCTCCAGAATGACCTCGGCACCGGTCGGGATAGAGAAGGTTTCGCCGTGCCAGTGGAACAGTGTGTTCTGGCTCGCCAGTCCAGCCAGCCAGCGTGCCGCACCCGCCGTGTTGCTGCCGCGTACCGGGTGCCAGCCGATTTCCTTGACCGGGTTCCGGGTGATCTCGCCACCCAGCGCCTTGCTGACCAGCTGTCCGCCCAGGCAATGGCCGAGTACCGGCATATCGATGGCCCGTGCGGCGCGGATCAGTGACAGCTCCTGTTCGACCCAGGGCAGGGGGTCATTGACGCTCATCGAGCCGCCCATGAACACCAGGCCGGAGCAGCCCTCGAGGGAGTCTGGCACGCGGTCACCGGCATCGACGCGAATCAGCCGGGACGGGACATTGTGGCGTGCCAGCACCTCGGCCAGGTAGCCGGGGCCCTCGCAGGCGATGTGGCGAAATATATACAGGGGTCTCATCATTGGCCGACATACTACGGTAGGTTGAAATCATGAACGATTCACAAATTATACGCATCCTGCTGGTGACCGTGTTCACCCTGTCGGCCCATATTGCAGCCGCGGCCCCGGACGTGCGCGTGGTCGGCCTGTTCAGTGATCGTGCCGTGGTGGTTATCGATGGCAGGCAATCGATGCTGCGCGTCGGGCAGGTCGGTCCGCAGGGGGTGAAACTGATTGCGGCAGACAGCGAGATGGCACTGCTGGAAGTCGACGGTGAGCCTATCGAGGCACGCCTGGATGGCCGGGTGACTGCGCGCCAGCGCACGGCATCGGTCAGCGAGGTGCAGGTCTGGCGCAATCCGCGGGGCATGTACACCACGGTCGGGAGCATCAACGGTTTGCCGGTGTCCTTCATGGTAGATACCGGCGCCTCGCTGGTGACACTGAATTCCGCGCAGGCGCGCCGGCTGGGTATTGATTACCGGGTAACCGGTGTGCGGGCGGAGGTCACCACGGCATCCGGTGTGGAGCCGGCGTGGTCGGTAATGCTGAACAAAGTCAGGGTTGGCGAGCTGGAGTTGCAGAATGTTGCGGCCGTGGTGATCGAGGGTCCGCAGCCGGGCACGGCCTTGCTGGGTATGAGTTACCTGGAGCGGCTGGAGATCAGCAACAGCGGACAGTTGATGACCCTGAAGAAGAAATTCTAGATCTTTGGAGGTCGCGGATGAGATCCGCTGCTACGAATTATCCTTGACGTGCTCGATCAGGGCGTAGGCCGAGTGGTTGTGTATGGACTCGAAATTTTCCGACTCCACGATATAGGCATCGACGCGCTCGTCCTTGTTCAGCCGGCTGGCGACATCACGCACCATGTCCTCGACAAACTTCGGGTTATTGTAGGCTTTTTCGGTGACATATTTTTCGTCGGGGCGTTTTAACAGCCCGAACAATTCACAGGATGCCTCGTTTTCCACCAGGTCGATGAGATCCTCGATCCAGATGAAACCGTTGGTCTGCGCGTTGACGGTCACGTGCGAGCGCTGGTTGTGTGCGCCGTACTCGGAAATCTTCTTGGAACACGGGCACAGGCTGGTGACCGGGACCACTACCTTGACGTTCATCTTGGGCGTGCCATCGGCAATCTCGCCGATCAGGGTGACATCGTAGTCAAGCAGGCTCTGCACACCGGAAATCGGTGCTGTCTTGTTGACGAAATAACTGAAGTTCATCTCGATATGGCCGGCATTGGCTTCCAGGCGCTCGGTCATTTCCCTGAGCATTTCGCGGAACGATTCAACCGTGATTTCATATTCGTGCAGGTTGAGAATCTCCACGAAGCGTGACATGTGTGTGCCCTTGAAGTTGTGGGGCAGGTTCACGTACATGTTGAAGGTGGCGATGGTGTGCTGCTCGCCGCCACTGCGGTCCATGACGCGCACCGGGTGACGAATGTCCTTGATGCCGACCTTGTCGATCGGTATCTGGCGGGTATCTACACTGTTTTGCACATCGGCGATGACGTCGGTTTCGCCGTGTGCCGCTTCCGTCGATTTCATTGCATGTTATCCGGTTGGTTGCCAGGCGTTTGCCGGGAAATTCCGAGGGTGAGGAGCCTACCTGCCGCCCGCTGGCCTGCAAATCTGCCCAAAGGGGTATTCGTGTTGCGTTGCCGTAGCGGCAATTCCTGACTGATTTGGTAGGATACTACCCGAGAGCCGCCTGCCGTGCAATTGGCAGCGATCCCGGATAAAGAGAATTATCTTTCTCTTTCAATAATATATGCCGATATCCAGCGCAGTGGATCGGCGCTTTCATCGAACCCGGTCAGGCTCTCTATTGCCTCGGCGTGCAATTCCTGCGCGCGCTGGCGTGCCGGTTCCAGGCCCAGCAGGGCGGGGTAGGTGGATTTTTCACGCTGCTGGTCCATGCCGGGATGCTTGCCCAGCGCATCCACCTCACCCTCCACGTCGAGGATATCGTCACGGATCTGGAAGGCCAGCCCGATGCACTTGGCGTAGTGATCGAGTTTCTCCAGGCGGGGGTCGTCAGCGGTGCAGCCGCACAGGGCGCCGAGCAGTACGCTGGCACGCACCAGTGCCCCGGTTTTGTGGATATGCATGTCTTCCAGTTCGGCGATGTTGAGTTGCTGACCGGTTGCCGCGAGATCAATGGCCTGGCCGCCCGCCATGCCGCGTGAACCGGCGGCCTGTGCCAGCTGGTCCAGCATGTGTAGCCGGTTCGCGGCATCCAGTTGTTCGTGCCGGTGGGTGGACAGTACGTGAAAGGCGAGTGACTGCAGTGCATCGCCGGCCAGGATGGCGGTGGCCTCGTCAAAGGCACGGTGACAGCTCGGTTTGCCGCGCCGCAGGTCATCATCGTCCATGGCCGGGAGGTCATCGTGGATCAGGGAGTAGGCGTGGATCAGCTCGATGGCGCAGGCGGGGGCATCAAGCAGCGCCGGGTCGGCGCCGATCGCCTGGCCGCTGGCGTACACCAGTGTGGGCCGGATCCGTTTGCCACCCCCCAGGGCGCTGTAGCGCATGGCCTGGTGCAGGTTTGCGGGGTGCCGGGTGGCGGGCGGCAGCCAGTGGTCGAGGCAGCCCTCGAGGCGTTCGCGGCTGGCGTCCAGGAATGCGGACAGTGCGGCGTCAGGTGTCTTCACTGTCAAACGGCACGATGTCTTCCTGATCGTTCTTTTGCATCAGGATTTCGACTTTTTGTTCGGCTTCTTTCAGTGCCTGCTGACAGGCCCGGGACAATTGCACACCCTTTTCAAAGTGTTGCAGGGAATCTTCCAGGCTTAGATCGCCCTGTTCCATTTTCTCTACAAGCTTTTCAAGCGCTTGCAGGGATTTCTCGAAACCGGGGCCGGTTGCTTGTTTTTTAGAGGGCATATCTTGAATCTTTGAGTGATTCGGCCTACCGTACAACACCCCGGCTGCAAGGGCAATGAAGGCGCCGTTGCGGGGGAATGGCTTGACGGTAAGTGATAGCTGGCGTAGTTTTCAGGCTTCATTTAGACCGTGTCTAAACCTGGATTTTGGGGCTACCCCCCCATCATCAGCATACGAAGTGAAGAGGAATCGTTATGGATTTGAAAGGCAGTACAACCGAACAGAATCTGAAGGACGCATTTGCCGGTGAGTCACAGGCTAATCGCCGCTATCTGTATTTTGCAGCCAAGGCCGACGTTGAAGGCTATAACGATGTCGCCGCTGTGTTTCGCTCCACTGCGGAAGGCGAGACCGGCCATGCACATGGCCATCTGGAATATCTGGAAGCCGTTGGCGATCCGGCCACCGGTCTGCCGATTGGTCCCACCTCCAGCAACCTGAAGGCCTCGATTGCCGGTGAGACCCACGAGTACACCGATATGTATCCCGGTATGGCAAAGTCTGCACGTGATGAGGGCTTTGACGAGATCGCCGACTGGTTCGAGACGCTGGCCAAGGCAGAACGTTCCCACGCCAACCGTTTCCAGAAGGCCCTTGATGGACTGGATGACTGATTACCTCGTCATCCTGATGTAAGTGCAGCGGGGCCGGTATATCCGGCCCCGCTTCATGAAGGGAAGCGATTTACAAGACGCCATGCTCGAATTTACAGGGATGACAGAAGTCTATGGGAACTAACACCGAAGGCAGACGTGAGGGCAGTCTGGATGCTCCGACCCGGCATCCGCTGGACTGGACCAGTCCGGATTTCTATGACGAGGAAAACCTGTTCAGTGAACTGGAGCGGGTATTCGACATCTGTCATGGCTGCCGGCGCTGTTTCAACCTGTGCAATTCTTTTCCTGTCCTGTTCGATGCCATCGACGAGTCCGATACCATGGAACTCGACGGGGTGCCGCGTGCAGCCTACTGGGATGTAGTCGACCACTGTTATCTGTGTGACATGTGTTACATGTCCAAGTGTCCCTATGTGCCGCCGCATGAATGGAACGTGGATTTCCCGCACCTGATGTTGCGTGCCAAGGCAGTCAGGTTCAAACAGGGCAAGGTGCGTGGCCGCGACCGCATCCTGGCCTCGACCGATACGGTTGGCAAGCTGGCCGGTATCCCGGTCATTACCCAGGCCGTCAACGCGACCAACAGGAGCAAGACCGGTCGCAAGCTGCTCGACAAGATACTGGGCGTGCATCCAGATGCCATTGTTCCGCAGTACCATTCGAAAACACTGCGCAAACGGCTCGGCAAGGGAAATGGAGCGCCGCAGTCAGCCGAGCCTGCCGGTCCGACCGCGGGCAAGGTGGCCCTGTTCGCCACCTGTTACGGCAATTACAACGAGCCGGGTATTGGCGAGGATCTTGCCGCTGTGCTGGCGCACAACGATATCCCGCTGACACTGGCGCGCAAGGAACAATGCTGTGGCATGCCGAAGCTGGAGCTGGGTGATCTCGAGGCTGTCAGGGCGGCGCGTGATGCCAATATCCCGGAACTCGTACGGCTGGTCGATGATGGCTGGGACATCGTCGCACCGGTGCCGTCCTGCGTGTTGATGTTCAAGCAGGAATTGCCGCTGATGTTCCCCGACGATGCCGATGTTGCCAGGGTGCGCGATGCCATCTACGATCCGTTCGAGTACCTGATGCTGCGTCACAAGGACGGCAAGCTGAAGACCGATTTCAGCGAGTCGCTGGGCGTGATCGCCTACCATGTTGCCTGTCACCTGCGTGTGCAGAATATCGGCATGAAGACGCGTGACCTGCTGCAGTTGATTCCCGGCACCACGGTGGAGCCGATCGAGCGTTGCTCCGGTCACGACGGTACCTACGCGGTCAAGAAGGAATACCACGAAATTTCGATGAAGATATGTCGCCCGGTGATCAGCCGCGTGGTACGTGCCGAGGCAGCGCATTACAGCAGCGACTGTCCGATGGCCGGCCACCAGATCGAAAACGGCCTTGATGCAGACAAGCCGCCGGTGCATCCGCTAACGCTGCTGCGCATGGCCTATGGCCTATAGATACGGAATAAAAAATGGATAAACTTACCCGCCAGGATCTCTACAGCCTGGAAGATTATGCCGCCAACCGGGCCGACATTCGTGCCCGTGTGATGGAGCACAAGAAGAACCGCAAGGTACATGTTGGGCCGTCCGCGACACTGTACTTCGAGGATCGCCAGACCATCCTGTACCAGGTCCAGGAGATGTTGCGCGTGGAGCGTATATTCGAGGCCGATGGCATAGCAGAAGAACTGCAGGCCTACAATCCACTGATCCCGGATGGCAGCAACTGGAAGGCCACCTTCATGCTGGAAGAGCCGGACGTGGAAAAGCGACGCGAGCTGCTTGCCGGGCTGGTCGGTATCGAGGACCGGGTCTGGGTGCGTGTGGATGGCCATGACCCGGTTTACGCCATTGCCGATGAAGACCTGGACCGCAACACGGACGAAAAAACCTCGTCAGTGCATTTCATGCGCTTCGAGCTGAGTGCGCCGATGCTTGCCGACCTCAAGCAGGGTGCCTCGCTGGCGATGGGGATCGATCATGCCAATTACCGGCACCAGCTGGAGCCGGTTGCCGATCCGGTCCGGGTGGCGCTGGTCGCAGACCTGGATTGAACACCTCGCACGCCGCGCGTTTTTGCAGTTGGCCACGCTGGCCGTTTTTCTTTAAACTGCACAACTCATGATCCCGCTGTTGTTACCCGTCCTGCGCTGCTGCCGCATCCTGTGTCTTGGTCTGCTGGCAGCACTCCCGTTCAGTGTCGTTGCCGAAATCCTGCCAGAAGACGGGCCGGTCGATCTTGGGCCGCCGAAAACTTACCCGTCAGAGCAGGAATGGCAGGAACTGGGCAGCGAACTGCCGCCCTGGCCTGAACTCAACAGCCTGATCGAGATGGAGATAGACCCCGGTGGCAGGGGATACCGTCTCTATATTGATCCCCAGTCGCTCACGACCGGCAAGGACCGCGTGGTACGTTTCACCTCGGTGATGGTTTCACCAAGCGGCGTCAGGAACGTGACCTACGAGGGCCTGCATTGTGGTGAAGGCAGCTACCGTCGGCTTGCCTATGGTATGCAGGAAACCTGGCATGAACTGCCTAACTCGACCTGGGCGCCGCTGGTCAGGGATGGCGCCGGTGGCTATCGCCGGACGCTTTATAACCACTATATGTGCATTGCCGACGAGCCGAACAATGATGCCGATACTATTCGGCGACGATTACGGTCGGGACCTCCTGCGCTTGATGATTGATATGTTTGTGTATTCCGCTACAGGTAATCCAGGGTCATGAGTGCTGTATACGACGCTTCTGCAATCGAGGTCCTCAGCGGCCTGGAACCGGTGCGCAAGCGTCCGGGCATGTATACCGATACCGTGCGTCCCAACCACCTGGCGCAGGAAGTAATCGATAACAGCATCGACGAGGCCATGGCCGGCCATGCAAAACGTGTTGCGGTCACCCTGTTCAAGGACGGTTCCCTGCAGGTCAGCGATGACGGTCGTGGTATGCCGGTGGACAAGCATCCCAATGAGGGTGTGCCCGGCGTCGAGGTCATCCTCACGCGGCTGCATTCCGGCGGCAAGTTCTCCTCGAAAAACTACCAGTTCTCCGGCGGCCTGCACGGTGTTGGCGTATCCGTGGTCAATGCGCTGTCGAAGCACCTGGAAGTGTGGGTGAAGCGCGGTGGCAAGGAATACAACATGGCCTTCTCCGGCGGCGAAAGGGTGTCCGCGCTGGAGGTGGTGGGCAAGGTCGGCAAACAGAATGCCGGCACCACGCTGCGTTTCTGGCCGGATGCTAAATATTTCGACTCGGTGAAGTTTTCCGTGCCGCGGCTCAGGCATGTGTTGCGGGCCAAGGCGGTATTGTGTCCGGGGTTGCACGTTAGCCTGTTCGAAGAGGCAACTGACGAAAAGCTCGAGTGGTGTTACCAGGACGGACTGCGGGACTACCTGGCCAGTGAGTTGGGTGATGCGGAGACGCTGCCCGAGACGGCATTTACCGGCAAGCTGGAAGGCAATAACGAGGCGGCCGAGTGGGCGCTGGCCTGGTTGCCGCAAGGGGGCGAGGGGGTAGCGGAAAGTTACGTCAACCTGATTCCGACTATCCAGGGGGGTACGCATGTCAACGGTCTGCGTATGGGGCTGACCGAGGCGGTGCGCGAGTTCTGCGAGTTTCGCAACCTGCTGCCGCGTGGTGTGAAGCTGAGCCCGGAGGATGTCTGGGATAACTGTAGCTATATCCTGTCGGTCAAGCTCGCCGATCCGCAATTCAGCGGGCAGACCAAGGAGCGACTGTCATCACGCGAGTGTGCGGCGTTTGTCTCCGGCGTGGTGCGCGACGCGTTTGGCCTGTGGCTCAATCATCATACCGAGATGGGCGAGCGTATTGCCTGGCTGGCGATTGAGAATGCACAGTCACGCCTGCGTGCCGGCAAGAAGGTGGTGCGCAAGAAGGTCGCGGCCGGGCCGGCGTTACCGGGCAAGCTGGCGGATTGCACCTCAACTGACAGCGAGCGCTCCGAACTGTTCCTGGTCGAAGGTGATTCGGCCGGTGGTTCGGCCAAGCAGGCGCGTGACCGGATCTACCAGGCGATCATGCCGCTGCGCGGCAAGATACTGAATACCTGGGAGGTGGACCCGGCCGAGGTGCTGGCCTCGCAGGAGGTGCACGATATTTCCATTGCTATCGGCGTGGAGCCGGGCACCAACCGGCTCGACAAGCTGCGCTACAACAAGATCTGTATTCTTGCCGATGCCGACTCCGATGGGTTGCATATCGCAACCCTGCTGTGTGCATTGTTCCTGCGCCATTTTCGTGCGCTGGTCGAGGCCGGGCATGTCTATGTGGCGATGCCGCCGCTGTATCGCATCGATGCCGGCAAGGAAGTCTATTACGCGCTGGACGATGCGGAGAAACAGGGCGTGCTGGACCGCATTGCCGCGGAAAAGATCAAGGGCAAGGTGACAGTGCAGCGCTTCAAGGGTCTGGGTGAGATGAACCCGATACAGTTGCGGGAAACCACGATTGCGCCGGAAACGCGTCGGCTGGTGCAGCTCACTATCGATGCCAGCGACGACACACACTCCGTCATGGACATGTTGCTGGGCAGAAAACGGGCTCCGGATCGCCGCGCGTGGCTGGAGTCCAAGGGTAATATGGCAACGACCTAGGGCTTGTTCAGGGAGCTTTTGCCTGATTCAAACAATCCTGTCATTGCGAGCGTAGCGAAGCAATCTCCTGACCAGGGAGCTGGAATCCCGTGATTGCTTCGTCACCTTGTTCCTCGCAATGACGACACATCAAGAGATTAAAACGCAGGTCATCTGTTATGGAAACACTTGAACTCGATTACGAAGGCATTGAGCAGCTGCCGCTGAAGACCTTTACCGAGAAGGCGTACCTGGATTACTCCATGTATGTCATTCTCGACCGCGCGCTGCCACACATCGGTGATGGTATGAAACCGGTGCAGCGCCGTATCGTCTACGCCATGTCGGAGCTGGGCCTGCTGGCGGCGACCAAGCACAAGAAGTCGGCGCGCACCGTCGGCGACGTGCTCGGCAAGTTCCACCCGCACGGTGACTCGGCCTGTTACGAGGCGATGGTACATCTTGCGCAACCGTTTACCTGCCGTTACCCGTTAATTGATGGACAGGGCAACTGGGGCTCGCCGGACGATCCCAAGTCATTTGCTGCCATGCGTTATACCGAGGCACGCCTGGCGCCGTATGCCGAGGTGTTGCTTGCCGAGCTGGGGCAGGGCACGGTCGACTGGGAACCGAATTTCGACGGCACACTGGATGAGCCCTCGCTGCTACCGGCGCGGTTGCCCAACGTGTTGCTGAACGGCGCCACCGGTATTGCCGTGGGCATGGCAACGGATGTTCCGCCGCACAATTTGCGCGAGGTCGCCGAGGCAGCAATCCTGTTGCTCGACAAACCGAAGAGCACGCTGGATGACCTGTGTGCGGTTATCCATGGCCCGGATTATCCAACGGGTGCGGAAATCATCACGCCGCGCGCGGAACTGGTCGAGGCGTACCGGACCGGTTACGGCAGTGTGCGCATGCGTGCCTGCTACGAGATCGAGAACGGCGAGATCATCATTACCGCATTGCCGTACCAGACCTCCGGCGGCAAGGTGCTGGAGCAGGTTGCCGCGCAAATGAACGCGAAGAAACTGCCCATGATCGAGGACCTGCGCGACGAGTCCGATCACGAGAATCCGACCCGGCTGGTGATCGTGCCACGGTCCAATCGCGTGGACCTCGATGCACTGATGTCACACCTGTTTTCCAGCACCGGGCTGGAGCGTACCGCGCGCATCAATCTCAACATGATAGGCCTGGACGGGCAGCCTAAAATCAAGAGCTTACCGGTCATTCTGAAGGAATGGCTCGAATTCAGAAAAACCACCGTCACCCGCCGCCTGGAATTCAGGCTGGACAAGGTCAACAGCCGTTTGCACATGCTGGAAGGCCTGCTGATCGCGTTCCTGAACCTGGATGAAGTCATCCACATTATCCGTACCGAGGACAAGCCCAAGTCGGTGCTGATGAAACGCTTCAAGCTCACCGAGGAGCAGGTCAACTACATTCTCGATACCCGACTGCGGCAACTGGCGCGTCTCGAGGAAATGAAGATCAAGGCCGAGCAGGATGAGTTGGCTGCCGAGCGTGACGAGTTGCAGGCCATACTGGGTTCCAGCAAGCGTCTGAAGACGCTTATCAAGAAAGAGCTGCGTGCCGATGCAGACAAGTTCGGAGACGAGCGACGTTCGCAACTGGTGCAGCGTGAGGCCGCAAAAGAGATGGACGAAACGGCACTGATCCCGAGCGAGGCAGTGACGGTCGTGTTGTCGAAGAACGGCTGGGTGCGTGTTGCCAAGGGGCACGACATCGATCCGGCCGATATGAGTTACAAGGCGGGTGACGATTTCCTCATGGCGGCGCGCGGGCGCAGCAACCAGCAGGCCATATTTATCGACTCATTTGGCAAGACCTATGCCTTGCTGGCGCATACCCTGCCGGGTGCGCGCGGCCAGGGCGAGCCGCTCAGTGGCCGGCTCAAGCCGGCGGACGGTGCACAGTTCTGTGGCGTGATGATGGGTGAACCCGAGCAGCTGTTCCTGCTGGCCAGTGATGCGGGTTACGGTTTCGTGGTGAACCTGGCAGACACCATTACGCGTAACAAGGCCGGCAAGTCGAGCCTTTCGGTGCCGAAGGGCGCCGGTGTGCTACCGCCGGTGCCAGTGCGCAGCATGGAGGATGACTGGATTGTCGCGGCAAGCACGGAAGGTTATATGCTGGTGATTCCGTTGTCCGAGGTGCCGCAACTTTCGCGTGGCAAGGGCAACAAGATCATCAATATTCCGTCTGCAAAGCTGAAAAGCCGGGATGAATACGTTGCCGCAATCGAGTGTATACAGGATGGCGAGAAGCTGACCGTGTATGCCGGCAAGAAACACAAGACCATGAGCGCGGATGAAGTCGATGAGTTTGCCGGCGAACGTGGCCGGCGCGGACGCAAGCTGGCACGCGGCTACCAGAAGGTCGACCGGCTGGAAGTGGTGCGCAAGTGAGTCCAGACAGGTTCGCTGACAACATCTGCTCCTGCAGATATTTCTGATTGAGCAGGAGCGCCTTGCTGGTGTCCGGGTTCTTCCAGTATTCTGAATACCTGGATCATCTACCCTAATTTGATGTCGGTCAAAACGGAAGCGCCTGGTTGGGGCAATAATGCTTTCCCCGGACAAGAAATCGATAACGATACAGGTATCTCCAGAGACTGACCCGTAACCATGCAACCCGATATAGATACAACCCGTATTTCGCCGCTGTTTCCGCGACTGCTATCTCTTCCAATAGCGGTGGTCCCCGATATTGTGCACAGCACGGCAATCGTTACCGTGCTTAACCGGATCTTTGCCGGCGCTCTGCGTGACGGTGAACTGGATTTTCTGCAGGGGCGAATTATGCGCGTCCATGTCAGTGACATGCGGCTGACCATCCGCATATCACTGAAGCGGGGCAGGCTGGTGGCAGTCCATGACCGACGCCAGACAGCCGCCCTGGCCATTACCGGTGCCCTGCACGCCTTCCTGCTGCTTGCCGCCCGGCGTGAAGATACTGACACCCTGTTTTTCCAGCGCCGGCTGCTTATGGAAGGCGATACGGAGCTGGGCCTGGAGGTGAAAAATTTTCTGGATGGCCAGGATATGGAATCACTCTGGCTGCATAGGCAAGTAAGCGGCATTGCGCAGAAAGCCTTGCCACTATATGAGCGCACATTCAGTTAACACGCTTGGCAACAGGACTACCAGCCCATGAACAGTAATGACAACTGGCTAGTGCATGAACACTCACTGTATGAAAACCTGATTTCCCAATGCCAGGAAGCAGCGGAAATAGAGGACTGGGGGACCGTGAACCTGGCATTCAAAGAACTCATTACGCACCTGAAGCGGCATATGGCCCTGGAGGAAGAGGTACTGTATCCCGCCTACGAATCAGCGCCCCATGCGCCGCAAGGCCCGACCACGGCACTGCGGGAGGAGCATTCCAATATTGTCCGCATGATCCGGGACATGGCGCGGGTCATCAAGACCAGGGACTCGGAACATGCGCTCGAGTGCCTGGCACATCTTGAAATCCAGATGATAAAGCATCATGAAAAAGAGGAGGACATCTTCCTGCCCATGGCGAGTCATATTCTGAATTCCAGTCATGATGAACTTTTACGCAAACTGGCTGAGTTCGATGGATCGAAAATACACAGGAAGTGGGATATCTGAAAGAGGCCATTGATAACCGGGACGGATCACCGGTTACGAATTAGAATCAACTGTCACCGCCCCTTTATATGAGAGCTCATTTAGTGAGCCCCTGGGTGTCAGTAATGCGCTGATAATACCGCAGCCGGTAAAGCTGCCTTGTGTGTTTATCATCGTCGTCAAACCCGGAACGGTCGTGCAGGACATTGTTGCTGATCAGGCCCTGGCCAGGCTGCAGCGTTGCGCGGTAGATATACGGAGAGGGTGAATCCAGAAAGGTCTCCAGGGTCTTGACTGCGGCACGGGTGAGCGGGCTCGGGGACCATTCAATACTGCGAGTGCGCGCGGTATAGCGCATGTGCAGGCTGCCATCCTTATGTACCGAGAATACCGGGCCGCTGCGCTCGGGCCGAATCTCCTTGCCGTCCCTGATATTGGGCGGAATGGTCATGGCATCCGGTTCCATCAGTGCACGGATATAGTCCGGATTGGCATCACGCAGGTGTATGTAGGCGATTTCATGATCCAGCAGTGCATTCTCGCCGCCGCTGGCGGCCGGTGATACACAATGCAGTTGCAGGGCCCGGATCTGCTGAACCGCTGAGTTGTAATAACCGTCGGTGTGCCAGTGAATAGGCCGGTTGGTATAGGGGATATAACCGTCGCGCCACTCGCCCCCCACAACCTTCAGCGCCGTCACACCATCATCATCGGCACCCATGTTGCAGTCCAGTTCGGTTAGCCCGAATTGCTTACCCAGCAATTTTGGTATCGCCTTGTCCGGGTCGCTGCCAGTGGAGCCGGCATAGATGGCCAGGTTGGTCTTGCGGCAGCGGGTATGTATGGCCTCAAATTCTGCCCTTGTCAGCTGGCGCGGATCATTGATTTCGACGATCAGTTGTTCAATGCTGGTCGGGTAGTCAACCAGTTTCTGATCACGCCAGGCCGTGTAGTCGGCATCATTGTCGGGATCGAACGGTGCGTATATATCCAGTTTGTTTTCCATCATGTGCCTGCCTGGGATATTAATGACTCAAGTGATTCCCAGTTCGTCCCACATGCCATCAACCCTCTGCTTTACCTCGGCCGACATCGTGATAGGGCGGCCCCAGCGCCGGCTGGATTCGGACGGCCATTTGTTGGTGGCATCAAATCCGATTTTAGAGCCCAGCCCGGAGACAGGACTGGCAAAGTCGAGATAGTCGATGGGTGTGTTTTCCACCAGTACACTGTCGCGTACGGGATCCATGCGGGTGCTGATCGCCCAGATCACCTCGCTCCAGTCACGCACATTGATGTCATCATCGGTCACGATGACAAATTTGGTGTAGGCGAACTGGCGTAGATAGGACCACACCCCGAACATGATGCGTCGTGCATGTCCCGGGTAGGCCTTTTTAATACTGACCACAGCGATCCGGTAGGAACACGCCTCTGGTGGCAAATAGAAATCAACAATTTCCGGGAACTGTTTCTGCAGCAGCGGGATAAAGACTTCATTGAGCGCCATGGACATAACGGAAGGTTCATCGAAGGGCGCACGGCCCATGTAGGTGCCCGGATAAATCGGGTTGTTACGGTGCGTGATGCGCTCGATGGTAAACACCGGAAATTTTTCCACGCTGTTGTAGTAGCCGGTGTGGTCGCCAAACGGACCTTCCTCGGCCTCCTCACCCGGCTCTATAAAACCCTCGAGAATGAACTCGGCCGTTGCCGGCACCTGCAGGTCGTGCAGGTGGCAGGGAGTGACCTCGGTCTTGGCACCGCGCAGCAGGCCGGCGAACTGGTATTCCGACAGCGTGTCCGGAATGGGGGTGACGGCCGCCAGTGTCGTGGCGGGATCAGCACCCAGCGCCACGGCCACCGGAAAGCGCTCACCCGGATGTACCTCCTGCCATTCACGGAAATCTATGGCGCCGCCACGATGCGGCAGCCAACGCATAATCACCTTGTTGCGATCGATCACCTGCTGTCGGTAGATGCCGAGGTTCTGCCGTTTTTTGTGGGGTCCCCTGGTGATAACCACGCCCCAGGTAATCAACGGGCCGGCATCTTCCGGCCAGCAGGTCTGGACGGGTAGTGTTGACAGGTCCACGTCTGGGGCTTCAATCGTGTTCTCCCGACAGGGTGCCCGTCGTACCTCACGCGGGTTGATGTCCCGCAGCTTCCTGAAGGCGGGTAGTTTCTCCAGCAGACCTCCCAGACCGTCGGGTATTTCCGGGGCCTTGAGGAAGGCCAGCACTTTGCCTACCTCACGCAGTGCCTCCACAGATTCAGTGCCCATGGCCATGGCGACACGTTCCGTGGTGCCGAACAGGTTGCCCAGTACCGGGATCGACGAGCCCCTGGGGTTGGTGAACAGTAATGCCGGACCGCCTGCCTTCAGGGTGCGGTAGCAAATTTCAGTCATTTCCAGGCAAGGGTCGATTTCCCTGTGGATGCGTTTCAGTTCACCCTTGGCTTCCAGTTTCCTGAGGAAATCCCTGAGATCACTGAATTTCATACCCTGCGACATCACATTACCGCCTGTTGTAGTGATTGCATGCCCGCGGTGCCGTGCCAGTAACCGTTACAGGGGCCTACCGGCATCAATTTTCCAAGCGCTGTATCCGCGTCGGCAATACTGCCGGCACCCCTGAGACAGTTA
>JAOUBY010000150.1 GCA_029860045.1 Gammaproteobacteria bacterium
CATACCGGTGGATGAAACCGAGTCCGATACAAAATCCGATAGCTGAGGCAGACAACCATGCATACGATTATTGATGCAGCCTTCAGCCGCAGCCGGGTAGTTCTCCTGGTCCTTGCATTCCTGCTCATTGCAGGGAGTATTTCGTGGATCAATATACCCAAGGAATCCGCCCCGGATGTTGCCGTGCCAATAGTTTATCTCTCGCTCAACCACGAGGGCATCTCACCAGACGATGCTGAACGCCTGTTGGTAAGGCCAATGGAAAAAGAACTGCAATCAGTTGAAGGTCTGAAAGAAATGAAGTCAACGGCCAGCGAAGGACACGCTTCGTTGATTCTGACCTTTTATGCCGGGCATGATATCAAGCGAGCCCTTGATGATGTTCGCGAAAAAGTCGACACAGCCAAATCCGAACTGCCTGCGGACACCGACGAACCGATCGTGCAGGAAGTGAATTTTGCCCTGTTCCCAATTATTACCGTAGCGCTGTCTGGACCGATCCCGGAACGTGCGCTGATCCAGGTAGCTCGCGATCTAAAGGATCGGATCGAGACGATTCCGACAGTACTGAAGGCGGATATAGGTGGTGATCGCGAACGCCTGATGGAAATCATCGTCGACCCGGTGGTACTGGAAACCTACGGAGTCCGTTTCGACCAGGTGATCGACCTGATTTATAACAACAATAAGCTGGTGGCGGCCGGTGCGGTAGATACCGGGTCCGGGCGCATGGTGATAAAAGTGCCTGGTGTAGTAGAAGGGCTTGATGACGTGATTAAGCTGCCAATCAAGGTTGATGGTGACACGGTCGTGACACTCGGTGACGTCGCACTTGTGCGCAGCACCTTTAAGGATCCCCAGGGGTTTGCGCGTGTTGGTGGTCAGCCGTCGCTGACGCTGGAGATTTCAAAACGAATTGGCGCTAACATCATCGAGACCATCGAGGCCGTGCAGGCCATTGTTGAGGAAGAGCGTGCTCGCTGGCCGGATACCATCCGCGTAGCTTACATGCAGGACCAGTCAAAGCAGATCAAGACCATGCTGTCTGACCTGACCAATAATGTACTGACGGCCATTATTCTAGTCATGGTTATCATCGTCGCGGCACTCGGGCTGCGTTCTGCTATCCTCGTTGGCATAGCGATACCCGGCGCCTTCCTCACCGGCATCCTGGTTATCTCTGCGATGGGCTATACCCTTAACATGGTAGTACTGTTCAGCCTTATCCTGGTGGTCGGAATGCTTGTCGATGGTGCCATCGTTATCTCTGAACTGGCCGAGCGCAACCGTGCTGATGGCATGAACCTGCGCGATTCTTTTAAGGCAGCTTCGAAACGCATGTCATGGCCAGTCACGGCATCAACAATGACCACACTGGCGGTGTTCCTGCCATTGCTGTTCTGGCCTGGCATGGTCGGTCAGTTCATGAAGTATCTGCCGATTACGGTTATTATCTGCCTGAGCGCTTCACTGGCCATGGCTTTGATTTTTATCCCAGTACTCGGTGGCAGTCTGGGAGCTGAAACAGCACCCGGTGCTGTTTCACCTGATGTGGGAAAAATAGGTCAAGCCTATCGAAATACGCTCGGCAAACTTCTGAAGCGTCCCGCCACGGTTCTTTTTGTTGCGTTGGCCGCCCTGGTCGGCACCTATATGATCTATGGGAATTTCGGCCGTGGTGTAGAATTTTTCCCAAATGTGGAGCCAGAGTTTGCACAAGTGCAGCTGCATGCGCGTGGTGACCTGTCTATTCATGAGAAAGATGGATTGTTGCGTGAAGTTGAGCGCCGCATACTCGACATGCATGAGCTGAAATCCATCAGTAGCCGCTCCTTTAACAGTGTATCCGGTACTGATCGCGCGGAAGACGTTGTCGGTGTCATCATGCTCGAGTTTATCGACTGGGAGCAGCGACGCCCAGCAAACGAAATTCTCGAGGAAATGGAACAGCGCACCAGTGACATTGCCGGTGTCATGATCGAGTTTACCAAGGCAGAAAATGGCCCTTCACAAGGTAAGCCGATACAGATTCAGGTTGCTTCTCGTGACCAGGAAAAAATGCTGGCAGCGGCATCAAAGATAAAACAGATCATGAATGCGACGCCGGGTTTCGTTG
>JAOUBY010000151.1 GCA_029860045.1 Gammaproteobacteria bacterium
CAGCGCCTCACCCTTTGCGAGCCAGTATGAAACGATGCGACTCGCGGCACGCAATGGTGGCGTCTCACTCGACGAAGCCGTTGCGCGTGTTAAGCATCAAACCAAGGGGCGCATCCTGACCGCCGAAACCATACAGCGTGAAGGAAAACCGGTGCATCGCATCAAGGTGTTGCTGCCCAATGGCAGTGTGCGGGTAATGTATGTCGATGCCGAGTAAGTCAGTCAATGCGTATCCTGATTGTTGAAGACGAAACCGAACTGCGTGAACAGTTGCAGCAAATGCTGCAACAGGACGGCTATGCCGTTGACACTGCCGCCGATGGCCGCGACGCCTTGTTCATGGGACGGGAATATCCTTTTGACCTGGCGGTGGTCGATATTGGCTTACCGATCATGAGCGGGGTGGAAGTCATTCAACAATGGCGGCAGCTGGGCCGCGACTTTCCGGTATTGATCCTCACCGCCAGGGGACGCTGGCAGGAAAAGGTGGAAGGCCTGGAAGCCGGTGCCGATGACTATATGGTCAAACCCTTTCACCAGGAAGAACTGCAGGCACGGGTCCGCGCCCTGTTGCGCCGCAGTGCCGGCGTCGCCCAATCGAGCGTGCAAAGTGGTCCGGTGGTGCTGGATACTTCCGCTCAGAGCGTGCAGCTCAACGGCGAACCGCTGGAACTGACGGCCTATGAATACAAAGTACTGGAGTACCTGATGTTCAATACCGGCAAGGTAATTTCCAAGACCGAACTGACCGAACATATTTATGACCAGGACTTCGATCGTGACAGCAATGTGATTGAAGTCTTCGTTGGCCGCTTGCGCAAAAAACTCGATCCCGACAACACACTCAAACCTATCGAAACCCTGCGCGGTCGGGGCTACCGTTGGTCGCTGGAGCCCCCGGCGTGACCCTGTCCCTGCAGGCGCGCCTGTTGCTGGCCGCCCTCCTGGTATTAATGGTGTTTACTGGTCTGACCGGCCTGGCACTGGATAAGGCCTTTCGGCAAAGTGCAGAAACCGCTCTGCAGGATCGACTGCAAGGCTATCTTTATGCCTTGCTGGCAGCAGTTGATGTGGATGACAGCGGCACGCCTCGCTTCAGTCGTAACTTGCCCGATGCCCGTTTCAACCGGCCCGGTTCCGGCTTATACGCCAGTATCCAGAATACCGATAACCAGACCGTGTTGAATTCTCGTTCCCTGCTGGGAAACCGTTTGCCTGCTCAGACGAATATCCCATTAGGCCAGCATCAATATGAATCCCTGCAGTTAAATAACGTGCCGCACTACCGCCTGTCTTACAACGTGCGTTGGGAACTTGAAGCGGAGCAGGCTTATCGCCTTAATTTCCAGGTTGTCGAAAACATGCAAAGTTATCAGCAACAAATCACCACCTATCGTCGTAATCTATGGGGTTGGTTGGGTGCTGCTGTGCTGGTACTGCTATTGTTGCAGGCCATCATTTTACGCTGGAGCCTGAAACCTCTACGCCAGGTGACAACCGACCTGGCATCTATCGAAGCCGGCAAGGCCGAGCGCCTGCATGGCAAGTATCCGAAAGAACTGCAACACCTGACCGACACACTCAACGGTCTGCTGGATCATACGCGCAGTCAGTTACAACGTTACCGCGACTCACTGGGCAACATGGCACACAGTCTGAAAACGCCATTGGCGATTCTCGCCAATGCCCTGTCACTTAAACAAACTGATTCCAATTCCGTCGTGGAAGCCGAAGAACAACTGCTGCGCATTCGACAGATCATTGATTACCAGTTACAACGTGCCGCTGCCGCGGGACAGAGTTCGCCGGGGACGAACACGCAACTCAAGCCCGTGGCCACAAAAATTATCAATGCCATGCAAAAAGTCCATGCTGACAAATCCCTGCACATCGAAGCACAAATCGATGACAGCCTGACGTGTCAGTGTGATGAAGGCGATCTCATGGAAGTACTGGGAAACCTGCTTGAGAATGCCTGCAAGTGGAGTCAGCGACACATCCGGATCACGGCACAACAACACAAGCACGACGGGATAGAAATTTGCATCGAAGATGATGGTCCCGGTATCCCTGC
>JAOUBY010000152.1 GCA_029860045.1 Gammaproteobacteria bacterium
TACCGCGCCAAGTTTGGCAAGGCAAGGCCACCGAAGCCGAAAAGCCGTATTCGGGATATCACGACTGACGAGAAGATAGGCTTTCAAATTATCGGTATCGGGCCGAGGGAAAAAGCGATGACTGGCAAGCAGGCCCAGAAGGGCAAGCTATCCGAGCGAACCTTGAAGCACATCGAACCAGCAGCACCGGACGGCCAGGTAACCACACGGGTCGACGCCTTTAGTTGCGATCAATGGAATAACGTAATATCCAGCTTCGATGACGCGCTCTACGATCACACCGGCGTTTTGGCCGAAGCACTAAGAGGTCACAGCCGCCTGAGCCGGTTCGTGGTGTTTCGTGACAACGTCGCGATCGGTGCCGCTCAGCTCAACATTTTTCGACCATTGCCTGGCGTCCGCGCCGGTCTCGCCTACGCCCGCTACGCTCCACTGTGGCAGCGCAAGGACCGACGTTCCGACCGGGCCGATCTGAGACTGACCCTGCAGGCAATGATCCGCACCTATGTGGTTGAGCGTGGTCTCCAGCTAACTATTCTCCCGCAAGCCGACCCGGACCATTGCGCGACTGTCGTGTATGAGCTCGAACGGCTTGGATTCCGATACCGCCGTGACGTCTTCGACAACAAGCACTACATCATCGACGTAGCGCTGAACCCGGAAGAACAGCGCATTAGCCTGCATCACAAGTGGCGATACAATCTCAAGCAGTCTTTGCGAAACGGTATTCGAATCGAAATCGCGAGCGGTCCCAGAGCAGTCGACGATCTGATGCAGCTCAACCGAGCGTTGTGCACTCGCAAAGGGATCGTAGATCGATCATGGGTCAACCTGTTTCCGAAACTTTACCCGCAGTTCGCACCGGCGATGCGCCCCACGATTGTCATGGCCTACCATGCCGGCACGCCGACGGCCGGTGTGGTGATCGGACGGCTTGGCAAGACCGCGTCGGACATGTTCGGTGGCACCGACGAGAGGGCCTTGTCGCTGCGGGCCGGCTATGCGTTACAATGGTGGGTCATCAACTGGCTGCGCCAGGCCGGTGTCGCCTGGTACGATCTCGACGCCGATGCGATATCACCGGGTCTGGCCCAGTTCAAGAGTGGATTGGTTGGAAAGGCCGGACACATTCTCCCACTACCGGGTGAGTACGACTACTGTGGCTCGGATAGCAGCAGGGTCGTTGCCGAGACGATTCAACTTATCCGCTCCATCCGTAACACGATGCGCGTCATGGCCGGCCGGCCGTAAATGGCAGCAGGCAGGAGCATCACGCAAGCGCAATCCCGCCCTGTCGCGTGCCGGCAACAGGTAGGTGTGGCGCGGACGCCGCATTCGGATGAAATAGCGTGAAGTTGCGCTTTTCACAGGGAGGGTGCCGTACATGCACCAGCCGCCCGAGCAACTTTCCCCGATCTGCCTCACCGCTTAAACGCGGGTGGGTAAACCAGGGCAGGAATCCATACAAGGACATGCCTCGACCTGTTGTCGCACGTTCCCCTGTTCTTGGGGTCATAAACACAGTCCTTGCACTTGGCGTTGATGGCTTGGCGGAGGCTCATGGCGGACCCGCTTGCCGAAAGTCTCGTACATTGTCCTTCCCGAATTGGGCCTGCACTTCATCCAGCGCCGTGACGTAATCGTCAGTGGAAAGAGTCACCCTTTTCCATGCCGGGTCATCGCTGAGTTGGTACTCCCATACATAGCTGTAATCCTCGGCCTCTAAAGGCGCGTTACAACTATTACTATTATTACAACCTCCCTTTTGGTTGTTATGGCTGTAATGGTTGTAATACCTCTCTGTTGCAACATACGTGTAACCCTTGGCCTGATTGCCGCCCTCACGTCGCACCTTCTTCTCGCCTTCCATGCGGTAAATAATTTGTCGCACATTGTCGTACGGCATTTCAACAGCAGTCGCTATTTCCTTGGCCGTCATTTCCTTCCCTTTAAGTGTATCCAGAATCTTTTGCTGTTCCTGAGAATTACGGTACTCCTCCGCCATCCCAATCAAAGTCCATTGCGCTAACTCGGCATCCCATTTCAATGCCCGTGGTTCATTGTTT
>JAOUBY010000047.1 GCA_029860045.1 Gammaproteobacteria bacterium
CGACCACGCCGCTGTGCTGGGTACCTGCTTCAGCTGTCACAATGGAACCACGGCGACCGGCAAGACAGCGAACCACATCACCAGTGGCACTACCTGTGACGATTGCCACACGACCAACGCCTGGGTGCCAGCGGTATTTGACCACAGCCTGGTCACCGGCAGTTGTTCTTCCTGCCACAACGGCACCACAGCGACCGGCAAGTCGACCAGCCATATCCAGACCACCAGCCTCTGCGAGGACTGCCACAGTACGACCACCTGGAGCCCGGTGTTGCGGGTCGACCACGCCGCTGTGCTGGGTACCTGCTTCAGCTGTCACAATGGAACCACGGCGACCGGCAAGACAGCGAACCACATCACCAGTGGCACTACCTGTGATGATTGCCACACGACCAACGCCTGGGTGCCGGCAGTATTTGATCATGTCGATGTTGCGCCGGGAACCTGTACCACCTGCCACAATGGCACCACGGCGACCGGCAAGACGGCCACCCACATTCAGACCAGTGCGCAGTGTGATGACTGTCATTCCACCATTGCCTGGTTCCCGGCCAGCTTTGATCACAGCCTGGTAACAGGTACCTGTTCCAGTTGCCACAATGGAAACACGGCAACCGGCAAGCCGTCCGGCCATTTTGTCACTGGCCTGCAGTGTGACGAATGTCATACCTCAAGCGGCTGGTTGCCGCTGGTGTTCCGTCATACCTCGGGCGCCTATCCAGGCGATCACCGCGTTAATCCACTGTGCACAGATTGTCATGGCAGCAACAGCCAGGCGGTGACCTGGGAGGCCCCGACCTACCAGCCGGACTGTGCGGCCTGTCATGCCAGCGACTACATACCCGGTGAGCACAAGAATGCGACGGTCAGTGAGAACCGGGATTGTGCCGGCACCTGTCACGAGGACTCACCACGACACAGCATTTTCAACACGGACTGGGAGACCTGAGTGTCAACACCTCGTGCGGTGTCGACTGTATTACCGGCAGTATGGCTGACCGCCATGTTTTGGCATGCAGTCGCCTGGTCGCAACCGACCAGGGACAGGCTGCTGGACTGTATCGACGTGCAGGCAGGCGATGTGGAAACCAGGCTACAAATAAACATGACCATACCGGTCCGCTATGTCAGCCATTTTCCACATTCATCGGGTAATGAACTGCGTGTAAAACTGATTCCGGTGGTCATCAGTCAGGGTGATCGTGATGCCCTGTTTGCGCGCGAATCACTGGCACCTGTGGAGCGAGTTCAGTCATTTCTCAAGGAAGTGATCTACGAAGGTGACATAGAGGGTGGCCCGTACCTGACCCTGTTATTCGCCCGCAGCGTTCACTTTTCGGTGGAACAGGGGCGCGATTCGCGCAGTATCGTGGTGCGAATAACTGCACCTGCAGCACAACCCAAGTAACCCGACAAAGATACTGTTTAGCAATGAAACATATAATATTCCGGAGTCCCGTTCCCGCCAGCCTGTTAATTCTGTTCGGCATCCTGTTCGCTATGCCGGCCCTTGCACAAATAGACGTGCTCGACAGCATCGATGTCACGCACCAGGCAGAGCAATCGGAAATCCGTCTCCATCTAAATATTCCGGTGCGCTACAAGTCTCATGTGCCACAGCGTTTCGGCGATGTACTGCGCATCGAGGTCGAACCGGTGGCAACACTGGGTGCCGAGGAGGATGTACTGTTTGGCACGGAATCCATCCAGTGGAGTGCAACCGACCAGGTGCCACTTTACGAGGTGGTATATGAAAGCTCGGGGTTCTCCACGGCAACCATTACCCTGCAGTTCGAGCATGAGGTTGAATTCGAACTGCCGCCTGATTCGGATGTCCGCAGCCTGGTGATTGTGGTCAGGCATCCGGCCAGGACCGGTGTCGAGCCCGAACGCGCGGCGGGCGCTGATTATCCCTATGCCATCAACCTGGCCTCATCGACGGAACCGTTTTCCGAGGCGGTACTTCCTGAGCTCGATGTGTTGCTGGCGTACCGCCTGTATACCACGCGTTTCATCAAGGATGGCCGGACATGGAACCGTCTGCGGCTGGGTTTTTTCGCCGACAAGGCCAAGGCTGAAACGGTGTTGAAAGAGCTGCAGCCGTACTTTCCCGGCGCCTGGATCACCCCGGTAAGTGCCGCTGAAAAACTGCAATCGGAACACAGCCTGCTGGGCAGGCGGGAAGAGCGTGCAGTGACGGCGCCAGCGCCACGCCTGCCGCAGGAACCACCGGTTGGCAGTGTGAGCGCTACGGAAACGGAAAATATCGCGAGCCTGATGGAACAGGCAAATGGCATGATGACCGACAAGGATTACGATGGCGCGGTGCGGCTGTATACCAAGATATTGCAATATCCCGAGCATGCACACAGCCGTGACGCACTGGAGTTCCTGGGACTTGCACGCGAGCGCAAGGGACAAACGGCTCATGCAAAGGCGTCTTATGAGAACTATCTGCAGCAGTACCCGGAAGGCGAAGGTGCCGGACGTGTGCGGCAGCGACTGGCCGGACTGCTGACGGCGACCAAGACGCCGCGCGGCAAACTCGCAAGTGTAAAAGACCGGGGCCGGAAGACCTCCGCCTGGGATGTGTTTGGCGGACTGTCACAGTTCTACCGGCGTGACGAGAATACCGCGAAGGTCAATGACGAGAACGAGCTGACCACCGTGACGCAGTCCGCGCTTTCCTCGGACCTCGACATTACCGGCCGGCTGCTGAGCGGAGATTATGATCTGCGCACGAGGCTTACCGGGGGCTACCTGCATGACTTCCTGAATAAGGGCGAAGACAACGAGAGCACAGTCAGTTCACTGTATTTCGATGCCCGGAACCGGCAGCGCAATCTTGGCATGCGACTGGGGCGGCAGTCACGCAGTAGCGGTGGTGTACTGGGACGCTTTGACGGACTGCTGCTGGATTTGCCGTTGACCAGGGTGTTGAGTATTGCCGCCACGGCCGGGTATCCGGTCAATTCATCGCGCGATGGCTTTGATGAAAGCCGGTATTTCTACGGGGTCAACCTGGAGCTGGAAGAATTCGCCAGGGGCTGGGATGCAAATACTTTTTTTATCGAGCAGCGTGCGGATAGCCTTGTCGACCGGCGTGCGGTGGGTGGCGAGCTGCGTTATTTCGATGCCAGGCGCTCGTTCTTTGCGCTGGTCGACTACGACATTCTGTATGACGAATTGAATACCGCGCAGTTGCTGGGTAACTGGACGAGCAGCGACAAGACAACGGTGAACCTGGTGCTTGATTACCGGAACAGTCCGATACTGACCACCACGAATGCCTTGCAGGGTCAGGCCGTCAGTACGCTTGATGCGCTGCTGGCAGGTTTCACCGAGGACGAGATTTATGCAATTGCACAGGACCGTACCGCAACCAGCCGGCTGGTAACGCTGGGGGTGTCGCGACCGATTACGGAAAGGTTGCAGGTCAGCGGTGATGTGTCGCTGTCGAAACTGTCTGCGACCACTGCCTCTGCCGGGGTTGAGGCGGTGCCGGGTACCGATATTGAGTACTTCTACAACCTGCAACTGATCGGCAGTAATCTGCTCAAGGAAGGCGATATCACAATTCTTGGTCTGCGCTTTATCGATGCCACCACGACGGACACGACCTCCCTGTCACTGAATACGCGTTACCCGGTGACCCGGGATTTCCGTGTTAATCCGCGTATGCGCGTCGATTTCCGGCGCAACATGGTGGATGATACGGAACAGTTTATCTACCGGCCCTCGGCACGCCTGACCTGGAACATCCGGCGCAGGTTCCGGCTCGAGGTCGAACTGGGTGGCGAATGGTCGGATCGTGAGATTGTTACCGGTTCGGCGCAATCGCAGAGTTATTTCATTAACCTGGGTTACCGGGCGGATTTCTAAAGGTAACAAGCAGGCAGACGAGCTCTATTGACCGTTATTTCAGGCGGTAATACTCTTTATACAGTAATGGGCGACAAATTTGACAAGACACTGGCACGCGCAGTCCTTCGGCTGTTGCGTCCACTGGTGCGCATCCTGCTGCGCAACGGCGTGCCCTATGGCGCGCTGGCCGACCTTGCCCGCAAGGCCTATGTCGATGTGGCGTTCCACGAGTTTGCACCGCAAGAGCGCAAGCAAACCATTTCACGGGTGTCGGCAATGACTGGCCTGACGCGCAAGGAGGTGAAGCGACAGCTGGAGCTCGGGCATGGCAACGCTGAGCCTGACCAGGCACGTTACAGCCGTGCGATTCGTGTCATTAGTGGCTGGCTGCATGACCGGCAGTTTCAGGACAGCAAGGGAAAACCGCGGGTGCTGCCGCTTGAGGGCAAGCGCAAGTCATTTTCGGAGTTGGTAAGGCAGCACAGTGGAGACATTCCTGTTATGGCCATGCTGTCCATGCTGGAGGAGGCCGGCAATGTCAGTGTTTCCGGCGGCAAGGTCCGGCTGGTGCGGCAGGCCTATGTACCGGGCAGGGATGCAGCCGAGAAGATCGAGATTCTGGGTATTGATAGCGCGGAGCTGATTGCCACCATTGACCATAACCTGGTTTCCGTTCCCGGGGACTTGCGCTTCCAGCGCAAGGTCGCCTACGACAATATTGACCCGGAGGCACTCAAGAAAATCAGAAAACTGTCCTTCAGAAAGGCGCAGACGTTGCTTGAGCAACTTGATGGCCAGTACGCAAAGAATGAACTTGAAGAGGGGGAAGAGCAGGGGGGGGCGTATGTCAGCATGGGTATCTACTACTACGAACAGGACCCCCCTGGAGAATAATCACATGTCGAATCTGTACAGAAAATTTGTTTCCCCACTATTTATTTTTCTCGTTGCACTGGCCTGTGTGTCCTGCGGCGGTGGCGACGGTCCGCTTGCCGGTGGCGGTATCGGCGGTACCGGTATTACCACGGGATCGGTGACCGGTTTCGGCAGTATTTTTGTCAATGGGGTCGAGTTTGATACTGCCGGAGCCAGCAGGGATATCGATGACGTATTGAGTGTCGGTAACGGCACCGATGATGCAGACGTACTCGGGATTGGCATGGTGGTTACCGTTACTGGCACGGTCAACGCCGACGGTGTGACCGGTACAGCGACATCCATCAGCTACGATGAAATCGTCGAGGGTCCGATTGCCGCAGAACCGGATGAAGACATCGACATGCAGACGAAGATCTTCGAGGTGCTTGGCATAACCGTAATAGCGGACAGCAATGCAACGGTGTTTGTTGATACCGATTACTCTTCGCTTGTTATTAATCAGGTGGTGGAGGTGAGCGGATTTTTTGATGCGTCTGACCGGTTGATCGCTACACGTATAGAAGACCAGGGTGGCAGTACGGGTGTCGAATTGCGCGGTACGGTCAGGGGATTCAACGGCGTCGATAGCTTCATGCTGGGGGATGTCGAGGTGACTTTCGACGGGACAACGGTCTTTGAAGACTTGCCGGGGATTGTCGCGGATGACCAGTTCGTGGAGGTTGCCGGCACACTGGATGCGAACACGGTCATGGCATCGCGTATCGAACTCGAGGACGAGGGATTCTCAGAAGGTGATGCGATCAGCCTGGAAGGCATCGTTAGCAATTTCTCCGGGTTGAACAGCTTCTTTGTCAGCGGTCAGGAGATCGATGCCACGGCCGCTATATTCAGCCCCACCAGTCTTGCAGCGTCGCTGGGAAATGACCAGCAAATTGAGGTCGAGGGCGAAATCATTGCCGGGGTGCTGATAGCAACCGAGGTGGAACAGCGCCAGGGCGATATAACAATCGCCGGCCTGGTGGTCGGTAATGTTGGTGACGGCAGCCTGGACATTGAAGTGGTTTCCGGGCAGCCGCCCATCCCTGTCAGTACGGATGCGCAGACCCAGCTGGAAGATGAGCAATTTGAGTTACAGCCGTTCTCGCTGGCCGATCTCACTGTCGATGTTGATGAGGTTGTTATCGAGGGCTACCTGGACGATGCCGGTAATGTCATCGTTGCTCAACTGAAGCGCAAGGTGCTGGAAAATTATGAGTTGCAGGGGCCGGTCGATGCGGCAGGCGGGAATGCGGGTTCCGGTAGCGTGACGATACTCGGTGTGACCATGCAGACAGACGGGGCAACGGGGTTTGAGGACGCCAATGATGATCCGTTTCCGAACGGCGGTGATGATTTCTTCGGCCAGGTCAGCCCCGGTGACCTGGTCAAGGTCGAGGATGATGCCCTGGCGGGGCTTGATGGTTTTGCCGACGAAGTGGAATTCGAAAACTGAGTCAGCGGTTCAGTTGCGTACCAGCTTGCAGACATGTTCGGTCAGTGCGCCTAGGCCCCTGCCGGTCAGGTTCGGGTTGGCCTCCAGTGCATTAAACGATTGCAGGTGCTCTATGGCGCAGCTCGCGCCGAACAATTGTTTTATCTCGTCCAGTGTCACCGCGAACGGCGGGCCGTCCATTTCCAGCGGTTTGTATTCCAGCGTCACCAGCAGAACCGGTGCCATGGAGGGCAATAGCTCAAGCAGCGCCCCGGCATAGCGGGTCCGCATTTCCCCCGGCAGGGCAACCAGCGCGGCGCGATCGTAGCAGCCATCGATCCGGCCCAGTTCGGCTGCATGCAGCTTGAAGAAATCTCCGCAAAACAGGTCAATGCCATCCGCCGACCAGCAGCTGTAACCGTGCCCCTGCCGGATGCTCGGGTTTAGCCCGTTTTCACTGAAGAAGGCCTCCACTGCCAGTTGACTGATCTCGATACCGGCAACCCTGTGGCCCTGCTCGCGCAGCCAGATTATGTCGAGACTCTTGCCGCACAGCGGGACCAGGATGCGGCTGTGCGTGGCAAGGCCAAGCCGGTGCCAGTGCCGTTCCAGATGAGGGTTGATGCTGTTCTGGTGGAAACCGGTCCGCTTGCCTGCCCAGCGCTCGTGCCAGAAATTATGATCCATAAATTCTTTCTAATTAGAGTGTTATCGATCCCGGCGCCATGCCGGTTTTGCCGCTTCCGGGCGCTAGTATATAGTGGGATGACAGATTGTTATCGGGTTACCTGTATGAGTGAGCTAGCAACCGATCCGTTCAGGACCGCCTTTAGGGGACGCTTTGAGAACGTGCTGCGCTGGCAGCAACTGGATGCGCTGTGGGATGTGCTCGACGTGAATGCCGATGGCCAATGGTATATCTATGCCGTTGGTGAGCAGCCGCCGACGGACCCGGCCAGTGCGACGGCTGTGCGGCAATTTCTCACCGAAATCGCCAAGCTGTTACGTAAAGAGCACGCTGAAGACTATTGCGGAGTCGTGTTTACCGATTCCATGGATAACCCCGCGTTTGTGAAGATATTCGACCCGAACAACCTGGGAGTGTCCTGTGGTTACAGTGACAACCCGCCATTGCCGGGCTGGATTTTGTCGAAACTTACACCGGTCGACCTGAATGCGACCACACCGCTGCCCGGCAACCGCCGCCGCTGGTGGCAGCGCTTGGCGCGTCGATAAATAGCTATTTTATAAGGAACTTCCAGGCAGTTTCGTAATCGAACTGGTGGTATACAGGCAGCGCTGACAGGAATTTCAGTGGTTTACATCTTGCAGTATATCATTATTCTTTAATATACTATGCGGCCCTCGGGCGGACCGGGTTTACAGGTTCGGGCGTGCAGAATTTTTATTCAGATACAGGAGTAACACATATGAACAAGCTAACAAGCATAGTGGTTGCAGGTATGCTGCTGGGCGCCAGCGGCTCGGTGCTCGCCGGTGATGCCGCCGCCGGCAAGGCCAAGGCAGCCAGTTGTGCCGGTTGTCATGGTGCCGCGGGCATCAGTAGCAACCCGATGTGGCCGAACCTGGCCAGCCAGAAGGAAGGTTACCTGGTCAAGCAGATGAAGGCCTTTCGTGACGGTGGCCGGAAGGATCCGCTGATGGTGCCGATGGCCAAGCCACTGAGCGACAGTGACATCGATAACCTTGCTGCCTATTACAGCAGTCTGTAAAACTCCCCGATACCGGCAGGCCGTCCGGCCTGCCGGTTATTGTTTCTTGCTACTCGTGAACCGCGCGCTGGCTCACAAACAGCAGTACTGAAAACAGCAACAGTGCCCCGGCCTGGTGTGTGGCAGCCAGCGCTACCGGGACATGCAGTAACAGCGTCGATATTCCCAGCGTGACCTGTAGCACGGCCGCTGCCATGAGTGCGTGCAGGCCCATGCGGATCTGCACGTTGAGTTGCGAGCCCAGTGTCCCCAGCCATAATGCACATACGCCGATAAACACCAGGATGGCCAGTACACGGTGGTCAAACTGCACGGTGGCGATATTCTCGAAGAAATTTCTCCACAGCGGCTGTTGCATGAAAATCACTTCTGGCACCCAGTGTCCATCCATCAAGGGGAACGTGTTGTAGGCATGGCCGGCCTTCAGACCGGCGACGAAACCACCGGAGAGTATGGTGACAAGAGCCAGGCCGCTCAGCAGCGTGATGGAACGGCGCAGCCATTGTGATACCGGGATACGCGCACCTTCACCAAACCACAGGCCCAGTGCAACATGAAACATATAGGCATAGATCAGGATCGCCAGACCGAGATGGGCGGTCAGCCGATACTGGCTGACGTGTGGATTGTCGACCAGGCCGCTCTTGACCATGTACCAGCCCAGCACGCCCTGTAATCCTCCGAGTACAAACATGCCGACCAGTTTTGGCACCAGTGGACGGCGGATTTGTCGCTTTGCCAGGAAAAACAGGAACGGCAACAGGAACATGGTGCCGATGCTTCGGCCCAGCACGCGGTGGGAATACTCAAACCAGTAGATGCTCTTGAAGCCGTCCAGGTCCATGCCGACGTTGATCTTCTGGTACTCGGGGGACTGCTTGTAGAGATCGAACGTGGTATTCCAGCTAGCCTCGTCAAGCGGCGGGAGGATACCGAATATGGGATCCCACTCGACCATCGACAGCCCCGAGCCGGTCAGGCGCGTTACACCGCCAAGGATGACCATGCTGTAGACCATCAGGCAACAGACAAACAGCCATACGGCAATCTGGCGGTCATGGGTCGGATTAGCCGGGGATGTGAGGGGTGTATGCATGGCGGTCATCTGCTTAAAGGGCCTGAGGGGTGGATAAGGCCGAGCATTGTACCCGAAAACAGGTGTAGGTTATTGTTCACCGGACTGTTTCGGGGGTTAGAATTGCCTGGTACCGAACAGCGCACGGGGTTCTGATGAAAAAAAACATACAACGGATATTGGTTATTGTGCTGCTGGCCGGCATGTTCCTCGCGGTGGCCTGGTATCTCGGGATGTCTGGGCAGTGGACCGACCCGCAAGTGATTTCGTCTGACACCGGGATGCCACAGGCGACACAACCGTCGCCGCAGGAAGCACCCCCCGCGCGCAACGTGCTGGATATCACGGTGCATACGCTGGATGAACTCAAGGTGCTACTGGACCGTGCCGAGCAGCTCTCCACATCACTCAAGCCGCAGGGTGAAAATGCCAGCGTGGTGCTGGTACTGCATGGCCCGGAGGTGGAGTTTTTCGCCAGCAGTAACTACGCAATGTACAAGGATATCGTCGACCAGGCGGCCCGCCTGGATGCTTTCGATATTGTGGATGTGAAGATTTGCCAGACCATGATGAGTATGCAGGGTGTGGCGCGGGACGATATCCCGGCATTCATTGAGCAGGTCCCGCTCGGCCAGATTGAAATCGACCGGCTGGTCGGCGAGGGGTACGTCTACTTCTAGGCCCTCATGATCGCTTGACCGGCACTGCTGTGCCTACAGCACCTCGGCACGGATGACATGACCGAAACGGTCGGTAAACAGGTGCATTTGTCCACGGCAAGTGACCCGGCCTGCCAGGTTGCCGGAACCTGCCATCAGCAGTTCATCGAACTCGATATCCACGATAATCTCGTTGCCGATTTCCATGATGATGGTAAAGCGCAGTGAGTCGCTATCAATCCAGCCGTCACGGGAGCAGAAGCGGCTTAATTCGCGACACGACTTCAGGTAGGAACCGATCAGTGTCATGACAACGGCCGCTACAGTAGGTGCGCGTATCCGGGTGGGGGGAGTGGCGTGGTGGTTATCAAGCGGTTTTTCCTCCTTTTCGCAAAACCAACTGCCGGCCTGGTAATGCAGGCGGCATGTAAAAAAGTATAGGAGAGAATTGCCGGTATGCAATTTACCCGTCAGTTCGACGAATAAATAAGATATAAAACAGAGAGTTGAGTATTTGCGCGGGTTTTAAGGGTCGGGGCAGCCGGATGCTGCCCCGGTCCATAACTGTACGGACAGCTAATCAGCTGTCGCGGTTGTGCATGATGCGTTCAATGATCGGTGCCAGGATTATTTCCATGGCAAAGCCCATCTTGCCGGCCGGTACCACGATGGTGTTGCGGCGTGACATGAACGAATCATCCAGCATCCTGAGCAGGTAGGAGAAATCGACATCCAGTTTGCGCGGGTCCTTGAAGCGGATAACCACGAAGCTCTCATCCGGCGTCGGGATGTCACGGGCGATAAACGGGTTGGATGTGTCCACGGTCGGTACGCGCTGGAAGTTGATGTCGGTGCGTGAGAACTGCGGTGTGATGTAATGCACATAGTCGTGCATGCGGCGCAGGATGGTATCGGTGACGACATCGGCGGAATAGCCGCGTTGTTCGCAGTCACGGTGAATTTTCTGGATCCATTCCAGGTTGACGATGGGGACCACGCCAATCAGCAGGTCGACATGCTTGGCAACGTCGCTTTCGTCAGTGACGATACCGCCATGCAGCCCCTCGTAGAACAGCAGATCGGTGTCTTTCCCGACTTTTTCCCAGGATGTGAATTCTCCCGGCTGCTGGCCAAACGGTTTGGCTTCTTCCTCGCTGTGCAGGTAATAACGGCGTTCGCAGGCGCCGGTCTCACCGTAGCTGTTGAAGGTCTCCTCCAGCTTGTCGAAGACGTTCGCGTCTGGACCGAAATGACTGAAATTCGTATTGCCACTGGCCTCGGCAGCCTGCATGGCTTCCTTCATGGCGGCACGGTCATAGCGGTGGTAGCTGTCGCCCTCGATCACAACGGGATTGACGCCTTCACGCAGGAAGATGTGTTCAAAGGCGACCTTGACGGTCGTGGTGCCCGCGCCGGAAGAACCGGTCACGGCAATAATCGGATGTTTTCTGGACATGGGTAGCTCCTGGCCCTTATCACGTTGTTAATCTGTTAGCAGGGGGCGGCGAAGCGGCAGTTTTATTCATGCCAGCCTCATGTGCCGCGCACAGCGATTGCATATCGTGTGGTCCCGACGAGCCGCGTATTGAACCATTTTTATTGCAACCAACTCAAGTTGCACCTTTGGTGCGCCAGGGGGCTGAAAAAATATCTATAAAGTACAACGACATATTAAAAATATCGTGCCATGCACGGTACTGATCCCCGTCCGCCGCTGCGCGACCGACAGCCAACGCCGGGTCGTGGAGCCGGTATCCGGTGCCGGCACCGGCCAGCAGTCATCAGCGAGCGCCTGCGCCTGCGCAATTTCCAGTAAAGCAGGTAAATGGAATATAATGTCCGGCTCTTTGCCGCGTTTCACACCTGCGGCCGGTTACGGGATTTCCAAATTCGATATCAATTCAGGATTGAAGCAAGCATGAGCGACAAGCAGCATGAAGAACGTTGGCAGGACCGCTTCCTGCCTTTCCTGGCCTGGCTGGGAGACTTAAAGAAACCGGGCGTCATTCGCGCCGATCTGATCGCCGGTGTCACGGTTGCGCTGGTGCTGGTGCCGCAATCCATGGCCTATGCGCAGCTCGCCGGTTTGCCCCCTTACTATGGTCTGTATGCTTCCTTTTTGCCTGGCATCATAGCCGCACTGTTCGGTTCCTCGCGCCAGCTGGCCACTGGCCCGGTGGCGGTGGTTTCGCTGATGACGGCATCGGCGCTGGAACCGATCGCCGGCGCCAATCCTGAACTCTACATTGCCTACGCCATCATGCTGGCAATGATGGTGGGTGTGTTCCAGATGGCGCTTGGCCTGCTGCGCATGGGTGTGCTGGTTAACTTCCTGTCCCACCCGGTAGTGGTCGGCTTTACCAATGCCGCGGCGATCATCATAGGTACCTCGCAGCTGGGCAAGTTATTTGGTGTATCTGTCGAGAAGGCCGAACACACCTACGAGACCGTGTTCAATACACTGGTTGCCGCAACCCAGCATACCCATATAGAAACCCTGCTCATGGCCGTACTGGCCTTGTCCATCATGATCCTGTTGAAGCGTTTTCTGCCGGTCATTCCCAACGTGCTGACGGCAGTGGTGGTGACCACACTGATTTCCTGGCAGATCGGTTTTGAAGCAATGGGGGGCCAGGTGGTCGGTGTCGTGCCGGCAGGATTACCGCCGATCGCAATTCCAAGTTTTGATTTCCAGATCATGGCGCAGTTGCTGAGCGTGACGGTGGCAATCGCGATAATTGGTTTCATGGAGGCGATTTCCATTGCCAAGGCCATGGCCACGCGTACCCGCCAGCGGCTGGATGCCAACCAGGAACTGGTTGGCCAGGGCCTGGGTAATATATTTTCCGGTTTATCCAGTGGCTACGCAGTATCCGGTTCCTTTTCCCGCTCAGCGGTGAATATCAGTGCCGGCGCCAAAACAGGTTTTTCTGCCGTGGTTACCGGGCTGGTGGTGGCCGTTACCCTGATCGCCCTGACACCACTGCTCTATCACCTGCCACAGGCAACACTTGCCTCGGTGATCATTATGGCGGTGATCAACCTGGTAAAGGTGGGTCCGATCAGACATGCCTGGAAGGTGCAACGCCATGATGCGGTCGTGTCAGTTATTACCTTTGCCCTGACCATAGTATGGGCGCCGCATCTCGATAAGGGCATCATGGTGGGTGTGATTCTGTCACTGATGCTGTTCTTGTATCGTTCCATGTCCCCCCGAGTCGCGGTACTGTCACGCGATCCGGATGGCTCCCTGCGTGATGCCGATGTGCGCAAGCTGCAAACCTGCCGAAACATTTCACTGATCCGTTTCGACGGCCCGCTTTATTTTGCCAATACCGGTTATTTCGAGGACAAGGTGCTGGAACGCGTGGCACTCAAGCCGGATCTCAAATTTGTCATTATTGACGCGGAAGGGATCAACGAGATTGATGCAACCGGTGAGGAGATGCTGCATAACCTGACAGGGCGCCTGCGCGAGGCCGGTATTGAACTCATTATTGCGCGCGCGAAGAAGCAGCTGTGGGATACCTTTGAGCGCACCAACCTGATGGAACGGTTGGGTCGTGACCACGTCTTTGCGTTACGCACCCAGGCATTCAACTATGCCTGGGACCGGCTCGGTGACAATCACGCCGAGACCTGCCCGTTGCGCGTGGCACGGCCGGTAGAGGCCGAGTCCTGAGGCGGTGACCTACTGGACCCGCTCGAACAGCAGGTCCCATACCCCGTGGCCGAGACGCTGGCCACGCAATTCGAACTTGGTGATCGGGCGGTACTCCGGTTTCTCGGAATACCGTCCGGGGCCCGCGCTATTCCTGAAAGCACTGGAAACACTGACCACCTCCAGCATGTGTTCCGCGTAGTTTTCCCAGTCAGTTGCCATGTGCAAAATTCCCCCGGGTTGCAGTTTCTTCGCCAGCAGCTCGACAAATTCAGGCTGGACGATGCGACGTTTGTGGTGGCGTTTCTTGTGCCAGGGGTCCGGGAAGAACAGTAACAGCCGTTGCAGGCTATGGTCGGGCAGGCAGTGCTGCAGAATCTCGACGGCATCGTCACACATCACGCGCACGTTGCTGATGTGCTGATCATCCAGCGCCTGCAACAGGCGGCCGACACCCGGCCGGTGCACCTCGATGCCTATGAAGTCGGTCTCCGGGCTGGCCTGTGCCATGGCGAGCAGGGTGTCTCCGTTACCAAAGCCGATCTCCAGTGTCAGGGGTGCGCTGCGACCGAACAGGGCAGCGGGGTCGATCATCGCGTTGCTGTCGATTCCATAGCGTGGCCAGAGCTCCTGCAGTGCCCTTTGTTGTGCCGCCGTCATGCGCCCTTCGCGTCGCACGAAGGAGCGGATCTTCCGGGTAAAGGGTAAAGTGTCGTTACTCATAAAGGTGTCGGGGTTCTGCTCTGCATACAGGTTGTTTTAGTGAACATCTGATTTATTCGTCATTGCGAGGAACGAAGTGACGTGGCAATCTCCAGAAGGCTGATTACATAGTATGAGATTGCCGCGCTTCGCTCGCAATGACGGAGCCATATTATTTATTCAGAGGTTGCCAAGGTATTATTGCCGTACTGGTAAAAAAACATTGTTCGGGGGAGCGTCTTGATGGACATGTTCGCGTTTGATATCGACAGCCTGCTGCAACAGCTGGCCAGCTATGTGTCCCTGGAGACCGGTCTGCAGCTGACAGTGGTGCTGCTTGCGCTAATTGTCGCCGCTGTTACTCATCATTTTACTGACAGGAACCTGGCGGCACGACTTAAGACGCCGGGACTGGCCCAGCTGCGACAGTTAATCCTGCGCTCCGGCCGTCGCCTGGTCTTTCCACTGGCGGCATTACTGATCGTGCTGGCGGGCCGCCTGGCGCTGCGGTTGCTTGGACACGAGACCGCGCTGCTGGAAATCGTGGCGCAGTTGCTGGTAGCGCTGGCAGTCATTCGCATGCTGGTCTACGGCCTGCGGGTCGGGTTTGCACAGGGTCCCGCACTCAAGGCCTGGGAAAAGATCATCAGTACCACGGTGTGGGGGGTTGTGGCCCTGCACCTGGTGGGCTGGTTGGACCCGGTACTGAAGACCATGGAGAGTTTGGCGATCGAGGTTGGCGACAGCAACGTGTCGTTACTGATGGTCGTCAAGCTGGTGCTGCTATCGGCACTTTACCTGTTGTTGGCATTCTGGGTGTCCGGTCTGGTAGAGCAGCGCCTGAGGACGTCGCCGCATGTAAATGCCAGCATGCGTGTTGGCCTGACCAAGGTGGTGAAGTTTTCCCTGCTGACGCTGGCCATCCTGATGGCGCTGACAGAAGCCGGTCTGAACCTTGCGTCGCTCACGGTATTGGGTGGCGCAATCGGTATTGGCCTCGGCTTCGGCCTGCAGAAGATCGTCAGCAATTTTATCAGCGGATTTATCCTGCTTGGCGATCGCTCGATTCGCCCGGGCGATGTCATCACCGTGGGAGATAATTTCGGCTGGGTCAAGGAGCTGCGCGCACGCTATATCGTGGTACGCAACCGCGACGGTGTGGAAACCCTTATACCGAATGAGAACCTGGTGACATCTGACGTGATCAACTGGAGTTACAGTGACCGCAAGGTACGTGTGCGCGTGCCCGTGCAGATCAGTTATGACGATGACCCGGAGCAGGCCATGGCCATCATGCTTGAGGCGGGCGAGGCACAGCCGCGCACCTTAAAACAACCCGAACCGGTGGTTCGCCTGATGGAATTTGCCGATAGTGGCATTGCGCTGGAGTTGCGTATCTGGCTCATCGATCCCGAGGAAGGCGTTGGCAGTATCAGGTCGGAAATCAACCTGGCGATCTGGCACGGCTTCAAGGATGCGGGTATTACCATCCCGTTCCCGCAGCGCGATGTGAATCTGCGTTATATGAATGCCGTGCCGGCAGAGTAAATGTATCTCGTGCAATGACGCCATGGCGCAAAGAAATATAGAGTGGCTGTAGGAGCGCTTCGCAAGCGCGATATTTATCCTATATAAAACCATCGCGCTTGCGAAGCGCTCCTACCACAATAGATGTGGTTCGGTGCGAGGCTGGTTCTAGAAAAACGTTCCGTCTATGGGTGATGATGCGCTGGCGAAACGCTTGCGTGGTATGCGTCCTGCGCGGAATGCCTCGCGCCCGGCCTCGATGCCTTTCTTCATGGCGGAGGCCATCAATACCGGGTCTTTGGCCCCGGCAATTGCTGTATTCATCAGCACGCCGTCGCAACCCAGTTCCATGGCAAGGGCGGCATCGGATGCCGTGCCGACACCGGCATCGACCAGGATTGGCACCGTGGCGTTTTCCACGATGGTCATGATGTTGTGCGGATTGCGGATGCCCAGCCCGGAGCCGATTGGTGCCGCCAGCGGCATGACCGCGACACAACCCATTTCCTCGAAACGCTTCGCTATGATCGGATCGTCGTTGGTGTAGACCATTATCTTGAAACCGTCTTTCACCAGGATTTCAGTGGCCTCGATGGTTTGAATGATGTCCGGAAACAGCGTCTTTTCATCGCCCAGCACTTCCAGCTTGACGAGGTCATGCCCGTCCAGCAGCTCGCGTGCCAGCCGGCAGGTGCGTACCGCGTCTTCGGCGCTATAGCAGCCGGCAGTATTCGGCAGCAGGGTGTATTTCTCCGGGGGCAGCACATCCAGCAGGTTGGGCTCGTTCGGATCCTGACCGATATTACTGCGTCGAATGGCGATGGTGACGATCTCGGCGCCACTGGCCTCGGTGGCGGCCTTTGTTTCTGCCATGTCCCTGTACTTGCCGGTGCCGACCAGCAAGCGTGAGTGGTACTCGACCCCGGCAATAATGAGCGGGTCTGGTTGAGAATCTACGGTTTGCAGGACAGTGGACATGGCTGGCTAACTCTTTGATACTGGGACAAGGACAACGGTTTGACCGGGTCTTCAACCACCGCCAATGGCATGCACGATCTCGACCCGGTCACCAGGCTTTATCATATGATGATCAAAGCGGCTGCGTGACACGATCTCGCGATTGATCTCCAGCGCGAGGCGCTTGCCGGCCAGACCCAGTGAATCCAGTAACGTGCTGGCGCTGGTTTGGTCCGGGACGGCCCGGGTGGTACCGTTAACAATAATTTCCATGGTTTTATCGGGGCTGTTCACCAGGGACATTCTACCGTAATCGGCGCCTCAGGGCCGCACCGATGTTCGGCTAGAGGAGGGGCACTGTATGACACTCATGACAGAAGACATCATTTCAGTCGAGCAGGCCGGCACCCTGGACGGGTTGATGTTGCAGCGTGTCAGTCGTACCCCGGATGCATTGGCGTATCGCAGTTATGACGCCGAAGCGAAATGCTGGCGCGAC
>JAOUBY010000153.1 GCA_029860045.1 Gammaproteobacteria bacterium
TCGGTGCCTCAATCAGGTTAATAGGACGGTACAGTTCACGCAACAGTTTTTCGGCACGCTCACTTTCGACCCCGAGCACTACACGGTCGGGACGCATGAAGTCGCCGATGGCGGCACCCTCGCGCAGGAACTCAGGGTTCGAGGCAACATCACAGTCTGCGTCGGGATTTTCTTCACGGATAATACGTTCCACCTGGCGTGCCGTACCTACCGGCACAGTAGACTTGTCCACGATGACGGTATAGCCGGACAGGTGCCGTGCAACCTGTTTGGCCGCCTCATACACATAGACCAGGTCGGCATGGCCGTCACCACGACGTGTTGGTGTGCCGACGGCAATAAACACCAGGTCGGCCTCACCCACGGCGGGGTCATAGGCAGTCGTGAAATGCAGGCGGTTGGCGGCAACATTGCGCGCGACCAGGTCATCAAGGCCAGGCTCGTAAATTGGCATCTTGCCAGCCAGCAGCGAATCGATCTTCGCCTGGTCAACATCGATGCAGGTTACGTTCGCTCCGAATTCCGCGAAGCAGGCGCCGGATACAAGGCCGACATAGCCGGAGCCGATCATTACTACGTTCATGGCTTGCTTACTCGCTTATAAAAAACCAATCGCGCCTGCAAGGCGCTCCTACAACCTGTCTTCATCACCATCATCCGAACTGTCCAGATAACCCTCGCGCAGGAGGTAGAGCATGATTTCCTGCACCGCCTGCATCGGACTCTTGTCGGTGGTATCGATACTGAGTTCCGGGTGCGCGGGGATCTCGTATGGATCGCTGATACCGGTAAACTCGGGAATGATGCCTGCACGTGCCTTGGCGTACAGACCCTTGCGGTCACGCCCCTCGCAGACCTCCAGTGGTGTCGCTACGTGGATTTCGATAAAGGCGCCGTATTGTTCGATCGTTTCACGTACATCCCTGCGCATCGCAGTATACGGTGCAATTGGCGCGCAGATGGCGATACCCCCGTTCTTGGTGATCTCGCTGGCGACAAAGCCGATCCGGCGCACGTTGATGTTGCGATGCTCCTTCGAGAACCCGAGTTCACTGGAAAGGTTGAGCCTGACCACGTCACCATCCAGCAGGGTCACCGGCCGGCGCCCGTCCTCGATGAACTTTGCATACAGGATCCTGGCAAGCGTGGACTTGCCGGAACCGGACAACCCGGTGAAGAACAGCGTGATGCCCTTGCGACTGCGCGGCGGGTACGCCTTGCGCAGCGCCGAGAGCACATCCGGGTAGGAAAACCAGGCCGGAATTTCCTGCCCATGCTCCATGTGTTGACGCAACTCGGTGTCGGTGAACTGCACTCCCTCGCGGCCCTGCTCCTCCAGCTTCGCCTGCGGCACAAAGCCCTCGGCAGCCGGCGAGTAACGCAGTTCGCTGACCGACACCATGTTTATGGCCAGTTCGTCCTGGTATTTTTCCATCAACTTCTGCGCCGCATAGCGCGGATAGAAACGTTGCCCGTCATCACGCACCCCCGGGGGGGCGGCATGCTCGGGACCGACAATCATGTGTGAACAGCCGTAGTTCTGGCGAAGAATTGCATTCAGCAGCACCTCGCGCGGGCCGGCCATGCGCACCGCGGACGGCAGCAGCGAGAGAACCGCCATGTTGTGCGGGTAATGCCTGCGAATCGCCTGGTAGCAGTGTACGCGCGCATAGTAATGCAGGTCGCCGGGCTTGGTCATACCGACCGAGGGGTGCAGCAGGATATTGGCCTGCGCCTCCTTGGCAGCCTGCAGGGTCAGCTCCCGGTGCAGGCGATGCATCGGTTTGCCGGTGTGAAAGGCCACCACGTTCTGCCAGCCCATTTTTGCAAACAGGTGGCGCAGCTCCTGCGGTGTATCACGCAGCGTCTCGAAATCATGATGCACGGGCAACTGCGCACCCTCGATGCTGCCCCCGATACAGGTCGCATGGGTGCGTTCCAGCAGGTAACGCACACCGGGATGATCCAGCGACGTGGTGCCATACACCTCGGCGGCCTCGCGCAGCCGCTCCGGCTGCCATTTG
>JAOUBY010000154.1 GCA_029860045.1 Gammaproteobacteria bacterium
CGCACAGGCGGCGGCCTGCGCCGGTCACTCGGTGCTGCTGCTGGAAAAGACCGGGCTGGCCGCCGGCACCTCCAGCCGTTCCAGCAAACTGGTGCATGGCGGACTGCGTTACCTTGAAGGCTATGATTTCGGCCTGGTGCGTGAAAGCCTGCATGAGCGCACCACCCTGCTCAGGGTGGCCCCCGAGCTGGTCAAGCTGCGGCCGTTCCATATCCCGGTCTACCCGGAAACAAGCCGACGCCCGCTGACACTGCGTGCCGGCCTGACCCTGTATGCGTTACTGGGCGGCTTTCACCGCGGCAGCTCTTTCCGCACACTGCACCGCAACGAGTGGAGCGATCTCGACGGCCTGAACACGCAACACCTGCAGGCGGTGTTCCAGTATCACGACGCCCAGACCAATGATGTCGAGCTGACACGCGCAGTAATGCAATCCGCTGTCCAGTTCGGTGCCACGCTGGCCTGTCCGGCAGAATTCCGGGCGGCGCAACTAGAGCCGGACCGTTGCGCGGTGCAATACCGGGAAAACGGGATCGACAAGCATTGCACCGCCGGGGCACTGGTCAACGCCGGTGGTCCCTGGGCGGGACGGCTTGACGCCCGCATCGACCCGGCACCGACGCCGGTACCGATCGAGCTGGTGCAGGGCGCGCACCTCATACTGGAAGAGTCGCTGACGAAGGGTTGCTATTACATGGAAGCACCGCAGGACCGGCGTGCGGTCTTCCTGCTGCCGTGGGGTGAACACAGCATGCTGGGCACGACCGAGCACGACTATACCGGCCACCCCGCGGACGTAGAGTCGCTGGAACATGAGAAAGCCTACCTGCTTGAGGTCTTCCGGCATTATTTTCCCACGCGCTCCAGCCGTGTGCTCGACAGTTTTGCCGGTCTGCGCGTGTTACCGGCCTCTGACAATGCCGCGTTCAGTCGCTCACGCGAGACCATGTTGCCGGTCGATAATCCCCAACGACCGCGCGTTGTCTCGATCTATGGCGGCAAACTAACCGGTTACCGTGCAACCGCGCAGAAGATCATGCGCCTGCTGGCCCACAGCCTGCCGAAGCGCAAGGCGCTCGCACACACCGTCGATGTCAAACTGACCCCGGTCGACTGATGTCAGACGAACTGATCCTTGCCATCGACCAGGGCACGCACTCGACGCGTGCCATCGTGTTTGACCGACGCGGAAAACTGCTGGCAAAGGCGCAGCAGGCCGTCGACCTGCAGGTACACAGTCACACCGAGATCGAACAGGACCCGCAACAGTTGCTGGACTCGATGCAGCAGGTGTTGCAGGACGTCCTCGCCGACCCGGCGGTCAACGCGGCACAGATTGTTGCCGCCGGCCTGGCGACCCAGCGCTCCAGCGTGGTGGCATGGCACCGCAACACGGGGGCAGCACTCGGTCCGGTGCTCAGCTGGCAGGACCGGCGCACCGAACCGCTCATGGCATCCCTGGAGGCTCGCGCACAGCAGATCGAGCAACGCACCGGGCTGCGCCTGTCACCACACTACGGTGCCGGCAAGCTGCACTGGCTGCTGACCAATTCCCCCGCCGTCAGCGCGGCCGCAGAACAAAACGAACTACTGTGCGGGCCACTGGCAAGCTACCTGCTGTATCACCTGCTGCACGGGCATCCCGCCCTGGTCGACCAGGCCAATGCCTCGCGCACCCTGTTATGGAACCTGCAGTCGCGTGACTGGGACGATTACCTGCTGGACCTGTTTAGCGTACCCGGCAACGTCTTGCCCGCCTGCCGGCCAATCTGTTCCGACTATGGCAACACGGTCACCGGCAACATCCCGCTGCGTGCCATGAACGGCGACCAGACCGCGGCACTCTATGCGCAGGGGCAACCGCCGGACAACACCATTATGATCAACATCGGTACCGGCGCCTTCGTCCTTCTCCCGGTCGAAGACCCGGCCACGCGCCCCGCAGGACTGCTCGCCGGTATCTCCCACAGCAGCGCGCAGTCGGCAAGCTACTATATAGAAGGCACGGTGAACGGAGCGGGC
>JAOUBY010000098.1 GCA_029860045.1 Gammaproteobacteria bacterium
TCCCAAGCTAAGCTGAATGCCGTGGCGCGTCAGTTAAATGAACGGCCTCGCAAGACGCTGGGGTTTGAAACACCGGCAGAACGATTTAACGCATGTGTTGCGTCGACCGGTTGAGCTGGCAGCCGTTCTCGGACGTTCAGAGCGTAATCCCGTGAGAATCCTGGCGAATGTCTGGTTTCGACCTATCTCTGAAGTTCAGCATCTTAGGTTGAATGTCTGAAGGGCCGGCGAAACCGGACGTTTACATAATGTAATCTGGCCGGCTTTTTCAGTTGTTTGCATCCACACTAAAAGACAACTAATGAGACCTATATAGAAGGGCTGCAACCTGCCATTGCGCGACCTGCTCACCGCAACACTGAAGGTAAACGGCTACCCGGAAAAATATCGATGGCTCAGTCCGCCAGACTGCCGGGGCTGCAGCGTGCCGCCAACAGCAGCCGTAGGGCCTTGTGCAGTTCCATGATGACCAGCACGGTCAGCGCCATGCCCAGCAGCTCCAACCAGTGTTGCGGTGAGATCGGCTGGATATGCAGGACGTCGCTGATCCACGGGGTGTACATGGCACCGATGTGAATCAGCTGTGCCGCCACCGTGCCGAACAGAAGCAACGGATTGCGCATCGGGTTGTGCCGGAATGTCGAGAGGCTTTCCGAGCGGCTGTTGAAGACATGGATGTTCTCGAACAGCACCATCAGCATCAAGGTCCCGTTGCGTGCCTCGTCCAGCGAGAAGCCGCGTTCCAGCAACAACTGGAACAGCAGAAAGGCAACGCTACCGATCACCAACGCCGACAGTACAACGCGTTCGATCATCAGCCGGTTGAAAATCGCTTCCCGCGGCGGTCGCGGCGGAAAACGTAGTTCGTTACCCTCGCCCGGCTCGAACGCCAGCGCCACGTCCTGGATGCCGTTGGTCACCAGGTTCAGCCACAATAGCTGTACCGCCAGCAGTGGCAGCGGCAGGCCGGTCAGCAGCGCCAGGGTAAACAACACCAGCTCCGCGGCCCCGGTCGAGATCAGCAGGAAAATCACCTTGCGCACGTTGGCGTAGGCAATGCGTCCCTCCTCGACGCCGGCCACAATCGAGGTAAAGTTGTCATCGGTAATGATCAGGTCCGCGGTCTCGCGCGCCACGTCGGTGCCGCTCCAGCCCATGGCCACGCCGACCTGGGCCGCGCGCAGTGCCGGCGCATCGTTAGCGCCGTCGCCGCTGACAGCAACGAAGTGCCCGTTGCGCTGCAGGGACTGGACTATGTCGAGCTTCTGCTGCGGCTCCACACGGGCAAATACCTGCGCCCGCGCGGTCAACCGGTCCATGGCGGCGGTATCTTCCGCCTGCTTCAGTTCCGGCCCGGTGACAACCTCCGCCAAGCTGGTCACCAGCTCCAGTTCTTTGGCAATGGCAAAGGCCGTTGCCGGGTGGTCACCGGTCAGCATCGCCACCCGGATGCCGGCCGCCCGGCAAGTCGTCACGGCCGCCTTCGCCTCGGGTCGCAGCGGGTCGATCATTCCGACCAGCCCGATCAGTGTCAGCTGCCCGAGGTGTTCTTCGGAGAACACCTCCAGCGGCCCCAGTTCGATACCACCGGCCGCCAGGGCCATGACACGGTAGCCCTGGATGGCCAGTGCCTGCGCCTGCCGTTCCACCTCGGAACGGTCCAGCACCACCGGGCCGCCGTTTGTGGCCATGGTGTTGCACATCGGCAGCAGGCGTTCCAGCGCGCCCTTGGCAAAGGCATACTGCTCGCCATCCTTCTGATTCAGGCTCGCCGAGAACAGGCGCTCCGATTCAAACGGGATTGTCGCAATCTCCGGCATGGCATTGACGGCCTCCGCCTGTGTCACGCCGGCCTTGTGCGCCATCACCAGCAAGGCAACATCGACGGCATCGCCGTGCTGTACCCAACCGTGATCACGATGTGCCAGAAACCCCTCGTTAGCCAGCACCGCTGCCTGGCACAGCCAGCTCAGCAAGGCATCCTCCTCCGGCAATGGGGTACCCCGTTGGGCGAGGATGCCGCCTTCCGGCTCCAGGCTCTCGCCGGTGACCTCCCACGGCTCGTGGCCGGGAAAGACAATACGGCGCGCCGTGAGCTGGTTGACGGTCAGGGTGCCGGTCTTGTCGGTGGCGATAACAGTGCAGGAACCTAGCGCCTCCACCGCCAGCAGTCGCCGCACAATGACATGCCGTCGAGCCATGCGCCGCATGCTGATGGCCAGCGCCACCGTGAGTGCGACCGGCAACCCCTCCGGAATGGCCGATACGGCCAGCGCCACGGCAAGCAGGAAGATTTCGTCCAGCGGCATGCCGCGACCCAGTGCGACACCGGCCATCAGCAAGGCGGCCACGCCGATCAGAATGGCCACGCGGTGGGTAAACCGTTCCATCCGCACCAGCAGCGGCGCCTTGGTAGGCGGCTTTCCGAGCACGGCGGAGGCGATACGTCCAAGTTCCGTGTTTAGCGCCGTGCTCGTCACGACACCGCGTGCGCGTCCCCGGTTAACGAGCGTACCGGCAAAGGCCATGTTGACCCGGTCGCCAAGCGGGCTGTCCACCGGCGGCTGCCCGTCCACACGCTTGAACACCGCGATGGATTCGCCGGTCAGCAGGGACTCGTCCACTTCCAGGTCATGGCTGGCTAGCAGGCGCATGTCGGCCGGGACGCGTTCACCGGATTCCAGCAGCACGATATCCCCGGGCACCAGCTCTTCCGCATTGCACACATGGGTGTCGCCCTCGCGCAAGACCCGGCTCCGCGTGGTGACCAGTTGCTGCAGGGCCGTCGCGGCACGCTGGGCCGAGTATTCCTGGGCGGTGCCGATAATGGCATTCAGCAACAGGACCGCGCAGATGAACCCGGCGTCTGACCATTCCCGAATTACCAGCGACACCAGTGCAGCCGCCACCAGTACGTAGATCAACGGGCTGGTGAATTGGTGCAGGAAGACGCGGGCAATGCCCGGCGGTTCGGACGCGGGCAGGGCGTTGCGTCCGTAGTGTTGCAGTCGGGCGGCCGCTTCAGCATGGCTCAGGCCGTTGGGCGTGCTGTGCAAACCGGTAAGAATCTCCTCAGCCGGCCTGACGTGGGGCGCCGGCAAGGGAGATGGCACGGCAGCAGCGGGTGATAATTTCCCGCTCAAGCGGGACGCTCCCCGCGATCGCACCCTGCACCCCGAAACCGAGCGATGATGCCAGCCGCCAGGTACCCCAGTACCGAACCGAGGCCCAACCGCTGGAATACCGGGACGGCAACGACCGCCGCCGCCAGCAGGACCAGTATGTCTGTAAGGTAATGGGCTTCCGTCATGACACCACCAGTATCAGCGCGACGCGATCACTGTCAATCACCTTCTATATCTGAATGACGGTTCTCAGTATTAACCGGACGTTCACAGGAATTTAGCGAATGACGTGTATTGGCCGTTCTCGGACGCTCAGGGTTGCGGGATCACCATTTCATAACATGCCGGACATCGATGAGCCAAAAATGTCAGTTTCGGAAATTCGGTTCGGCGGCGTTCGGTCGGGGCTCGGTTTCTGTAAACCGAGTCCTTACGTTTCTTCGATTTAGTCAAATCGAGTTCGGAAGCGCCGTTCGGTTTCGGTGGTTCAGCTGAGGGGCGGTCTGAAAAGCGCTTACACTTCTTCGGCTTTCTGTCCTGAAACCGGCCGGTTCGTGTGGCTCATAATCCCTTGGTCCCAGGTTCGAGTCCTGGCGGGCCCACCATCTCTCCAAAAGAATCTTATAGTTATGGCATTGAGGCCAAGGGATTTTTATGGGAGATCAAGGGATCGTCGCAACCTACAACTCGACAATCTGCGCCTTACCCTGTGCTTCGGCGAGTTTCGTCGCAACGGAGGCAACGGCAAGGTCCTGGAGGCCGACGCCCGTTCCATCGAACAGGGTGACCTCGCCCTCGGAGCTACGTCCCGGATGGGTTCCGTTGATGACGTCGCCGATAGAGGTGATGTCGCCCCCCGTGATGATGCCCGCCGCTATGGCGTGCTGGGTCTCGCCGATGCTGACTGACTGGACGATCTCGTCGGTGAACAAGGTGGCGTTGGCGACCAGGTCTGCGGCGACCTCTTGCTTGCCCTTGGTGTCCGTTCCCATGCATGAGATATGAGTACCGGGCTCGATCCAGTTGCGCTCCAGCAGCGGCTCGAAGGAGGAAGTGATGGTTATGATCACATCCGCCCGGGCGCAGAGTTCCTCTCGCTCAACGGCCTCGAAGGGCAGGCCGATTTCCCGAGCCACCTGTTCCAGCTTCGGCAGCATCTCCGGGTGGTGGTTCCAGGCCACCACCCGCTCGAAGTCGCGCTGTTCAACCGCCGCGCGGAGCTGGAACCCCGCCTGATGGCCGGCGCCGACCATGCCCAGTACTTTGGCGTCCTTGCGGGCCAGGTGGGCGATGGAGACGGCGCTGGAAGCCGCGGTACGAATGGCGGTTAGATAGTTGCCGCCGACCAGCGCCGCCAGACGGCCCGTGTCTGGATCGAACAGGAACACGGTGGACTGGTGGTTGGTCAATCCCTTCTCCATGTTCCCCGGCCAGTAGCCCCCGGATTTCACGCCCAGGGCCAGGCCGGCCCGGTCGAATCCGGACTTGAAACCATAGACGGCGTCGGCATGCCCGATCGCCTCGCGGATCACCGGGAAGTTGTAGGCATCTCCCCGAGCCATAGCCGCAAAGACCTTTTCCACGGCCTCGAAGGCATGTTCGCGGCCGACCACTTCCTGGCAGGTTTGTTCGGTAACGATGAGCATGCCGTTTTCTCCCTAGTAAGCCAGCCCCCGAGCCGAGACTGGCCAGATATGTTCCACCTTGCCGTTGCGCACGCCCACGTACCAGTCATGCACGTTGCAGGTCGGGTCACAGTGGCCCGGCACCAGCCGCAGCTTGTCGTTGGCCTTGAGCACCCTTTCCGGATCGGCGATCACACCGTGTTCGTCGGAGCACTTGATGTATTCCACGTCGTCGCGGCCGAAAACGGTGGGCAGGCCACTGTCCACGCTCTGGGCCTTCAGGCCGGCGTCGCAGACGGCCTTGTCGGCCTTGGCGTGACTCATCACCGAGGTGAGGATGAACAGGGAATTCTCCCACTCGCCCTGGTCGATGCGCTTGCCATCCTTGTCCAGGATGCGCCCGTAGTCGGCGTCCATGAAGGCATAGGAGCCGCACTGCAGCTCGTTGAAGACCCCGGAGTTGCCCTCGAAGTAGTAGCTGCCGGTGCCGCCGCCGCCCACGATGTCGCATTCCAGGCCCTCACTCTTCAGCGCCCCCATCGCGTCGGTGACCATGTCGATGGCGATGTCGATCTTGGCCTTGCGGTCTTCGTAGAGGTCCATGTGCTGCATGGCGCCCTGGTAGGCCTGCAGACCCGAGAATTTCAGGCCGTCGGCCGCATCGATGGCCTTGGCGATGGCCACCACCTCGGGGGTAGTGGTCACGCCGCAGCGGCCGGCGCCGCAGTCGATCTCCACCAGGCACTCGATGGTGGTGCCGTGCTTTTGTGCCGCCGTCGAGAGCTCGGCTACGTTGTCGATATCGTCCACGCAGCAGATGGTGCGGGCGCCGAGTTTGGGCAGCCGGGCCAGGCGGTCGATCTTGGCCGGGTCGCGCACCTGGTTGGACACCAGCACGTCCTTGATGCCGCCGCGG
>JAOUBY010000155.1 GCA_029860045.1 Gammaproteobacteria bacterium
GAAGAAACCGGCATACAGGAATCAGCTGGCCGCCGCCCTGGCAGAAGCTTTCGAAGTTATACAATATTCACTGGTGCGTCACCCGGCCGATCAGTGGCTGAGCACTGCACGACTCAAGGTCATGGAAGACCATCTCGACCTGGAGGCATTCCTCGCAGGCCACCGGCGTTTTTCCGAACAGGCTGTTACCCTCGGCTTTATGCGTTACGAGGACTTTACCCGCGACCCGGCTAAACACATGCAGTTACTGTGTGAGCACCTGCAAACCGGTTACGATGCCGGATTCATTAACAGGTGGCAGAATAACGAACATGTGACAGGTGACATATCCCGGATGTCACGCGGCTCCGGGTTTAACGACATCAAACCACTTGAAAGACGCCCGGTCGACAAGTCGCTGCTAAAAGCCCTGCAGAACAACCCGGACTACTATCGCTCCCTCGAGCTGCTCGGCTACACGGACCCGCTGATCAGGAATTAAACCGCAGACCATGTCCAGACTTCCATCCGTCATCGCGACCTCAGTCGTCCGGTCCGCACACCAGGGCGAAAGCCACGGCGGCATCTTTATCGTCGATCTCGACGCCGGAACGTTCATCCAGAAAACCGACTGGAACAACTGCGACATCGACTGGGGGGGGCGAGGTGGCGACCGTGGCCTGCGTGGCATCGCATTCCATGGTGATGAAATAATCATAGCGGCCAGCGATGAAATCATCGTCTACGACAGGGAATTCAATCAACTACGTTCATTACGCAACCGCTACCTGAAATATTGCCACGAGATATTTATTTCCGGCGACATGCTTTATTTAACCTCAACCGGCTACGACTCGGTGCTGGTGGCCAATATAACCAACGACCGGTTTGTTGCAGGATATTGCGCGCGCGTCAATACAAGCGGGAATTTATCGGTTGATGGCTTCAACCCCGAGGCTGACGGCGGCCCCCCACCCGGCGATATGCTACACCTGAACAATGTGCACATCGATGAAGAAGGCATGCATATCTCGGGACACCAGCTGCCCTTTATAATTATCATCGACGCCAGTGGAATCTGGAAATACGGCAAGTTGCCACTGGGAACCCATAATGCCAGACCCTGGAATGGGGACCTGTTATTCAACAACACTGCAGCAAACTGTATCTCGCTTACCCGGCGCGACGGCACCCCGGTCAGGTCCTGGGCCGTCACCCTGTATGACGAAACAACCTTGCGGAACAGTAATCTGGCGAACGATCATGCAAGACAGGGGTTCTGCCGCGGACTCTGCGTCATCAACAACGGCAAGTTCATCGTAGGCGGCTCATCGCCGTCGACTATCTCGGTTTACCCGGTGCAGGGTGGGGAGCCGGTCAGGCAGGTGAATATTTCCATGGACAAGCGCAATGCCATACACGGACTGGAGGTGTGGCCCTTCACTTGACCCGTGCACAACCAGTTAGTGGAACTTGCAAGACACCACGACGTAATGTAAAAGATATTGATATAGAAGAGGTTTATCGAGCCCCGCAGACCTGACAGACCGCCCCCCCGCCCCTGCGCAAGGCGACACGAATCACACAAACAGCAGATAGCAAATCATGCCAGACAACACCAACAGGCTGCTCGCCTCAGACAAACTGCGCTGCCCCGACTGCACGGGCAGTTTTCATCTCGATGACCAACTGGTCTGCGACAGTTGCGGAAACACCTTTCCACTGGTTGGAGACATACCGTTGCTAATGCCGAAACCGGAGGAGATGGTCGGCATCTGGCAAAACCGCTTTGCGAACTTCGTCAACGGACAGCAGCGCAACATTCAGTCGAACACCCAGCTGATCGAGTCATCGACACTATATCCGCCACTCCGGGAACGGCTGAAAACCATCACCCGGGCACGCGCCGTAAATCTCAAGACAATAATCGAGCTTATGGCACCGTTGCAGGAACTGGGCCCAGGCATCCCGCCCACAACGAATACCGATGCGCTGGGCTCGTTTATGCTGCTGGTGTACTTACTGCGCG
>JAOUBY010000156.1 GCA_029860045.1 Gammaproteobacteria bacterium
CGACGCCGGGTGCGGTGCCGGTATCCGCCGTACCGGTGCCGGCGCCACTCGGGCTGCTGTTTTCCGGCCTCGCGGGGCTGGGCGTGGTAGCGCGCAGGAAACGCAGAGTGGCCGACTGATCCGGGGTGCATGGCTGCAGCTCATCCCCTCTCCCGTTGCCGGGAGAGGGGATGACGGTTTGACGGCCGCGATGACTGTGGGGATCATCGCACCCTGTGCGATCGAATAAACCACAGAACCAGCTGCGCATCATCGCCGGGCGCTGGCGCGGCCGCAAGCTGGCATTTGCGCCGGTGCCTGGCCTGCGACCGACGCCGGACCGCGTTCGCGAGACCCTGTTCAACTGGCTCGGCCCGGTGATCGCCGGTACGCGCTGTCTGGACCTGTACGCCGGCAGCGGGGCGCTGGGCCTGGAAGCCGCCTCGCGTGGTGCGGCCGAAGTGTTGCTGGTTGACAGCAATACAAGCGTCACCGGGATACTGCGGCAACAGTTGCAGCGGCTCGACGCCGGGCAGGTGCGCGTGCTGCAGGCCGATGCAACTGCCTACCTGCGCGGTCAGGCGCAGCCCTACGACATCGTCTTCCTGGATCCGCCGTTCCGTGAAGGCCACCTGGACGGCATCATTCGCCAGCTCGAGGATGGCGGCTGGCTGTCGGCAGACGCCTGGGTATATATCGAGGCGGAGCGCCAGCAGCTGCCAGACCTGCCGCCGAACTGGACAGTCCATCGCCACAGGACGGCGGGGCAGGTGGCGTATTACCTCGTCAGACGGACCCTGCGACCGGAGCCGGCGGCTGGCTGAATGGTGCATCGCGGGCGCATGATACGCAGCGGAAGCGCGAAAGTTTTTCATCTGTCTCAATGACTTTCGGCTTGCCGGGCTACCGATCTGCCGGCAGATCAGCCATAATTCAGGCATGGAAACTGTCGTATACCCGGGAACGTTCGATCCCGTGACCAACGGCCATACCGACCTCGTCGAACGCGCCTCGCGCCTGTTTGATCATGTCATCGTCGCGGTCGCGGTCAATCCCGACAAGCAGACCGCCTTCCCGATAGAGACGCGGGTAACGCTGGCCCGCGAGGTGCTGGCGCATATCAGCAATGTCGAGGTGTGCAGCTTCGACAACCTGCTGGTGGACTTTATGCACCAGAAGGATGCGCAGGTCATCCTGAGGGGGTTGCGCGCGGTGTCCGACTTTGAGTATGAATTCCAGCTGGCCGGCATGAACCGGCACCTGGCGCCGGACATCGAGACCATGTTCCTGACCCCGGCGGAGCGCTACGCCTACATATCATCCAGCCTGGTGCGCGAGATCGCCAGTCTTGGCGGTGATGTCACGCCTTTTGTCCACAGTAAAGTTGTGGCTGCATTGCGCGGCCGGATTAACTAGAGTATTTCCTCTCTCCACCCTCTCCATCAAGGTTTACCGGATAGCAGTCATGGCATTAATGATTACCGACGAGTGCATCAATTGCGATGTCTGTGAACCGGAATGCCCGAACGATGCCATCTATCAGGGCGAGGAGATCTACGAGATCAACCCCGACCTGTGCACCGAGTGCGTCGGACACTTCGAGACCTCGCAGTGTGTCGAGGTCTGTCCGGTGGAATGCATCCCGCATGATCCCAACCACGTGGAAACCCGCGAGCAGCTCATGCTCAAGTATGAAAAGCTGACCGGGAAGCAGGCCGTATGACGCTATCATCCGGCTCGTTCTGTGCAAGGCTCCGCATCGGGGCCTTTTTATTGTTCGGCCTGCTGCTTGACGGCTGCACGTGGCCTGGCGATGAGCCGGTAGTACCTGCCGCCATCGCCAGTGCACATCCGCTGGCGACGCAGGCCGGTATGGAAATCCTGACTGGCGGGGGCAATGCCTTCGACGCCGCGGTGGCCGTCACTGCCGTGCTGGCGGTTGTCGGTCCGCATGGTTCCGGACTCGGCGGCGGGGGGTTCTGGCTGCTGCACCGCGAGAGCGACGGCCTGGATGTCATGATCGATGGC
>JAOUBY010000099.1 GCA_029860045.1 Gammaproteobacteria bacterium
CGGATTGCACGTGGCCGCACTGGCCGGCGTCCCGCCCCAGGTCATCCGCCAGGCGCAGGCCCGCCTGCAGGACCTTGAACAACAGCAACATGCGGCAACGGATAACCCCGCTGCGCAGATACCCCTGTTTCAGGCGGCAGCGGATCACCCCGCGCTGACTGCACTGGAGGCGCTGGATATCGACAGTCTGTCCCCGCGCGAGGCCCTGCAGGCGCTCTACCTGCTGCACGACCTCGCCAAACAGGAACTGCATTCATAATCTGCGTCAAATCCGGGTATACTTCATGGCCAGACCCGAAAGACTATTCATATATCTTTATTAACAGCAAGTTGCCTGCTTAACCTGAGAATCTGCATTGGTCACCACATGCCCGGCAACCAGGTTTAGCCAACGATCAAGCGGAGAATTGCATGACATTTGTCGTCACTGAAAACTGTATCAAGTGCAAATACACGGATTGCGTGGAGGTCTGTCCCGTCGATTGTTTTCACGAGGGCCCCAACTTCCTCGTCATCGACCCCGACGAATGCATTGACTGCACCCTGTGCGAACCGGAATGTCCCATCAACGCCATTTTTGATGAAGGCGATTTGCCACCCGGGCAGGAGCATTTCCTGGAACTGAACGCGGAGCTGTCAAGAGAATGGCCGGTGATCACGCAAATGAAAGACGCGCCAGCCGACGCGGATGACTGGAAAGACAAACCGGACAAGCTGCAACACCTGGAACGCTGATCCGCTTCACGGAACTGTTTACAGCACCAACAGCCTGACCGCATGAACCCGTCGCCAGCCGTTGTCCTGTTCCCACACAGCGATGACCTGCTGGCAGCCGCAGCCCGCCGTATCGTTGCACAGGCAGACACGCTGCCCAACCTGAGCGGTTGCGTGGTGTTGCTGCCCGACCTGCTGTTTGCGGGCGCCCTCCGCCGTCACCTGCTGGAAGCCGCACAGGCACGCGGTCACACCGCACTGCTCGGGCCTGTCATCAACACACCGGAACAGTGGCTGGCCGAACAGGCTCCACTGGCAACACCGGTGCCCGTCCGCGCACGCCGCGAACTGATGCTGGTCGAGGCCATCCGGCAACACCCCGACGTGTTTGGCGACCAGGACCCGTGGGCACTGGCGGACAACCTGATCACACTGTTCGACGAACTCACACTGCACCGTGTGCCGATCGACACCGGACTCGACGACTTCCGCCGGCGCCTGCAATCCGCCTACGGCCTTGCCGGCACCCCGCCGGAACCGTTCGACCGCGAGGCACGTATCGTACAGCGCCTGTGGCAGGCATGGCATGTGCAGCTGCAGGCCGGTGACCTGCTCGATCCCGCCGCCGCACTGCTGCAACAACTCGCCATCCTGAGCGACCGTCCGCCCACGCAGTTTGTCTGCCTGGTCGGCTTTGATACACCATCCGCTGCCGAGGCCGAATGGATCGACTCGGTGCTGGCGGATGGCAAAGGACAATTGCTGCTACACCGCCCCATGGCCGGCACATCGACCCAGCATTCGACGTGGCAGGCCCTGCTGACCGGCGCAACCCCGGCCGATAGCCGGGAACAGGCGGCCGGTATCGCCCTCGACAGGATATTCGACTCATCCGGAGACTCGCTGCAGACCCGCGCCGACAATGCGCGCGCAGAGCATCCGGAGGCACCGCTGGGGGGACGTCTGCACAGTTTCGCCGCCGCTTCCGCGGAGCAGGAGGCGCGCGCGATTGAGCTGCAGGTTCGGCAGTGGCTGCTGGACGGCCACAAGCCCGTCGCCGTCGTCACCGAAGACCGCCGGCTGGGTCGGCGCGTACGGGCACTGCTGGAACGTGCCGGTGTCACGCTGCAGGACCCGGGCGGCTGGGCACTCTCCACCACGCGAGCCGCCGCTGCACTGGAACGCTGGCTGCAGAGTGTCGAGGAAGACTTTGCACACGAACCGTTGCTGGACACGCTGAAGTCACCGTTCACCCTGCCGGAAGAAGACCGGGACATGCTCGATAACTGCGTGTTTCGTTTCGAGACCGATATCGTGCGGCGTGAAAACATTGCGCGCAGCCTGCAGCGCTACCGGCATCACATCAATACACGCCTGGAACACTACGAAAACCGCTGGAGCAAGGAGACCGCCGCTCAGCTGCACCAGCTGCTCAATCAACTCGATCACGCAGCCGACCCGCTCTATGAGTGCCTCAGGGGCGAGCACCCGCCAGCCTTGTTACTGGAACGTCTGCAGGCCAGCCTGACGAAACTCGGCATGTGGCAGGCGTTCAGCCAGGACCCGGCCGGACAGCGTATCCAGCAGGAATGGCGCCTGCTACACGACGCAGCACGGGACAGCGAACTGCAGATGGACTGGAACACCTTCCGCGCCTGGCTCGGCAGTACGCTGGAACGACATGATTTCCGCCCCGCCAACAACCACAGCCCGGTCCTGCTGCTGAACCTGCAACAGGCCCGGACCGGCCGCTTTGCCGGTGTCGTGATTGGTGCCTGCGATACTGAATACCTGCCACCGGCGCCGGCACGCTCACCGTTTTTCAACGACCGCGTGCGCAGCGAACTCGGTTTGCCGGCCTGGCCGGAACGACAGCGGCAGCAGCAGCAATATTTCCGCACCCTGCTGGAAAGTGCGCCACGGGTCTTGCTCACCTGGCACCGGGAGCAGGATGGCGAACTACGCACGCCGAGTCCCTGGCTGTCACGCATCGAGGTATTTCACAAGCTGGCCTGGGATCATGATCTGCAGAACACCCGTCTGGCGGCCATGCTCGATCACCCCGGCACCCGGGTTTGTGGACATCACCCGTTGCCGGCGCCACTGTCAACACGGCAACCACGTGCACGACTGCCTGTTGCGGCAATACCGGGAAAACTGTCGGTCAGCGCCCATGGCACATTGATCGATTGCCCATACCGCTTTTATGCCTCCAGCGGGCTGCAACTGAAGGCTCGTGAGGAAGTTAAGCAGGCACTGGAAAAAGCCGAGTACGGCGAGCTGGTACACAAGGTACTGGAGGTGTTCCACCAGGGGAAGGACGGTTATCCCACCCCCCTGCCGCAACCCGTTACCCGGGCACAGCGCGACAACGCCACCCGGCAGCTGGACCAGGTTTCCCGGCAGGTATTTAAACGCGAACTGGAGGACAACTTCGAGCATCGCGCCTGGCTGCGGCGCTGGCTGGTGCTGGTTGAACCTTATATCGACTGGCTGATCGGGCAACAGGCCAAATGGCACTTCATTGCCGGCGAGCGCCGGGCTGAACGCAGGCTGGCCGGCGGACAACTGTTCGTCGGTCGCATCGACCGCATCGACCAGGGCAGCGGAGGCAACATGGTCAGCGACTACAAGACCGGTAGCGTACCCGGGCAGATCGAGGTCGACAGCGGCGAGGCAGTGCAACTGCCCTCCTACGTGCTACTCGAAGAGACTGCACCGGCCGCCGCACAGTATGTGCAAATCGGCAGGATCAATAACCGGGACACGGTCAGGACTGGCAGCCGGCTGGACGGTACGGCACTCACGGAGCTGTCGCACGCAGTGCTGGTACGGCTGGAAACCGTGCTGGATGAAATCACTGCCGGCACGACACTGCCGGCCTGGGGCGACGAGGACACCTGCCGTTACTGTGAAATGGACGGCCTGTGCCGCAAACAGGCGTGGCCAGAGTCATGAGCGAAAATCCGTCACTGGGGGCGACCGACCCGCACCACGATGCCAGCGTGCATGCCTCCGCCGGCACCGGCAAGACCTGGCTGCTGGTCACGCGCGTGCTGCGCCTGCTGCTGGCCGGTGTAAATGCCGACAGCATTCTGGCCGTTACCTTTACACGCAAGGCAGCTGCCGAAATGGAACAGCGCATCATGGAGCGCCTGCGCGAACTGGCCTGTGCAGATCATGAGCAGCTGACCGGCCTGCTGCTGCAGGCCGGCATCCAGCCGGACCCCAATACACTGCAACGGGCTGCGCAACTCTACGAGACCGTACTGTGTAATCCGCGCCGATTACGCTGCACCACCTTTCATGCCTTCTGCCAGGACCTGTTGCAGCGTTTTCCACTGGAAGCCGGCGTGGCGCCTGGCTTCGAGGTGGTGGAGAAAGCCGGCCAGCTGGAGCAGGCCGCCTACGATGCACTGCTGGTCGAGTCCATGCGTGCGCCGGAAGACCCGGTCACGGCGTCACTCGACCGCCTGGCGACGGGCTGTGAGGGCCTCGACAGCGCACAAAAGTCACTGCGCTCCTTCCTGGCCCAGCGCAGTGACTGGTGGGCCTGGACGGCCGGTGAAAACGACCCGCTCGCGGTTGCTGTTGAGGCGCTCACGGCCTTTCTTGAGATTGACCCGGACACGGACCCGCTGGCCGGCTACCCGGATGACATTCAGCGGGCGAGTCACAAGGCGTTCACGGAACTGCTGCGAGACAACACACCTGGCGACATCAAACTTGCCGGACGCATCGAAGACGCACTGGAGAAGGAACTGTCAGGCCATGAATATATGGACACAGTCGCTCTGGCCTGGCTTACCAAAGCAAACGAGCCACGCAAACGCAAGTCCACACCCACCCAGCAAAAGCGCCTGGGAGCAGAACGCGAGGAGCGTTTCCTGTCACTGCATGAAGCGGGCTGTGCGGAACTGCTGGTCCTGCACGATGCCATCGCGCGCAGGAACAGTCTTGAACTCAACATGGCCTGGTACCTGGCCGGCAACACCCTGCTCGATCACTACCAGCGCATCAAGCGCGAACAGCGCGTGTTTGATTTCTCCGACCTGGAATGGCTGGCCTGTGAATTACTCAATCGCAGCGAGCATGCCGGCTGGGTGCAGTACAAACTCGATGCACGCATCGATCACCTGCTGGTCGACGAATTCCAGGACACCAACCCCACACAGTGGCGGCTGCTGCTGCCACTGCTTGAAGAACTGGCTGCCGGTGATGCCGGGCATGAACGATCGGTGTTCCTGGTCGGCGACCGCAAACAGTCTATCTATAGCTTCCGGCGCGCCAACCCGACGCTGCTGGAAACGGCTTCCGCCTGGCTGGAGCAACACCGCGCTGCACAGCGCTACCCGTTGAATCATTCTCGGCGCTCCGCACAGGCCGTCATGGAGTGCGTCAACAAGGTGTTTTCCCAACCGGACATGCAGGATCTGCTGGCCGATTTCGAACCGCATGACACGCATCTGCCCGACGTGTACGGCCGCGTTGAACTGCTGCCGCTGTGTACCGGCCCGGCGGACGATAACGGGCCGGATGCATCAGCAGCCACCGGTACCCGGCTGCGCAACCCGTTGCATGAACCCCGCCTGTCCGATGCGCAGTCGACCTTCCTTGATGAAGGCAGGATGATCGCCAGCACCATCAAGTGCCTGCTGGCTGAAGGGGCCACGATCGAGAAGGACGGCTGTGTTCGTGCCGTGGACTACGGCGACATCATGATCCTGTTGCGCCAGCGCACCCATGCCGTTGCCTACGAAACAGCACTGCGTGAAGCCGGCATCCCTTGCCTCGCTGCCAGTCGCGGGTTGCTGCTGGAGAACCTCGAGGTGCGTGACCTGGTGGCGCTGCTCAATACCCTGATCTCACCC
>JAOUBY010000048.1 GCA_029860045.1 Gammaproteobacteria bacterium
GTTCTGCTTCGAGGCGCGCATGTTCATCGTGCTGTCGGATGATAGCGTATTCGACCAGGAAGCCGCCGGCCAGGCAGATCAGGATCAGCAGGGTGATGTAGCTACGAATGCGCATGTCTTGATCAGTTACCGTCAGGCCACTATTCGATGTCGAGCGCGCGGCTGAGTAACCCGAGTTCGGTTGCCACGAGTTCCGCTGGACCGGCGCAGCTTTCGGTTGATGGAATTGGCTGGTCGATGAGTCTTTCGAATGCCGAGCGGGCCTCGTTGCTTGGCCAGGCGGCGAGGGGGTCGACGCCAAGGACGTGGCCTCCCTTGCTGAAGGCCCAGAAGAAGCGACCACCCTGTCCGGCGGTGGCCCAGTTGGCACCGATCACCGTGCCCAGGTACACATGATCGGGGCCCAGCACGCGATAGGCAGTGACCGTTTCGCGCCGGACTGCGGATTGCCCGCCTGCCAGGGCCTTGTCGAGTTCGCTGATGGCCTCGGCCGGGTAGGTTTGCGATGCCGGTTCGAGGGCTGTCACCACGGGAAACCGCGCACTCGCGACCTGCCAGGCCTGAACCAGGGAAACCGAGTCGGGCCAGGCGCTCTGGGTTACCGCAATGGTCTTTGCGGCGGAGCGCACGATGGCAAGGGCGAGCTCTTCTCCGCCTTCCGGTATCGTTATCGCTCCGGGTCGAAAGGCGTTACCGTCCGGCTCGAGCAGTTCCAGCAGTCCGCCCAGGTCGCGTCCTGCAAGCTGGCTGACAAATGCGGGATCTTTCAGGCTGGCACAGCTGGGGGCACGACAGCGCTGGAAACGGAAATCGCGGATGCGCATATCCGATGTGAGTGACCAGACCATCTCGACCAGGCCCCAGCGCCCGGGCTCGGAGCGGGCGTGGACAAATCCCATCGGCTGGTCGGCACGCAGCACCACGTACAGGGTGTGCTTGCCCAGTTCGTTGAAGTGCAGGGTAAAGGGCAGGCGCCCGGCAATGTCATCACGCACGTTGGGCCCGATGGTGCGCACGATGGAGCGATGGGAGTCGGCATCCGGGTACATTGCGGAAATCGCGCCCACGGGATCACGCAGTGCACAGTAAGCCTCGGCCCAGCTACTGACCGGTAGCAAAAGGCACACCGCGAGGAGCAGAGTGTGTGCGAGTCCACTGGTGCAACCGTTTCGTCCTGCCATGGTTTCTTCTGTCATCGCTTTACCCTCTTTCAAAGCCGATAGCGGGCCTGCAGCTGGAACTTGCTGCCCTCGTCCTGGCCGTTGAGCTGTTCTAATGGTTCGATCCACTGTGAAGACAGTGACCAGTGTTGATCCGGTTCCCACGCCATCCCGAGGGTGGCGCTGCTTGATGCGTCCCACCCCGTGGCGGTGTCCCTTTGATAGTGACGTAACTGCAGCCAACCGTGCAGCGTTTCCATCGGGTTGCGCAGGGAAAGCTCGGCCAGTCCGTTGACGGTGTCCGTGCCGGCATCCTCGCCCCCGGATACCTCGAGCAGGACCTCCAGCAGGCCTCGATACCAGGCCAGGTCCAGTCCCGCCCGCGTGCGCTCGGTGGTGCCGTTAGTCCCCAGTATCTTGCCGCGCAGCAGGGACAGTCCGACGATCAGGTTGCGCTCGCTGCGGCTGCCTATGCGGCCGGCCACCAGGAAGGGATCATCGGTACTGCGGATGTCGTTGCCCGATCCCCTGGATACGGCGATTTCGTATTCCAGCGCAGTGAGTACGCCGTTGATGGTTGCGCCCCAGTCGGCCTTGATGCCGCGGTCCTTGAAGGTGAACTGCCGGAGTGTGCCGTTGGTGTTGATATTTTGTTCCAGCCCGAACGGTACCTCGAAGTGACCGACACGGATGTTGAAGCGGCCCTGTGCCAGCGCCGTGTAGTTGAAATTGGTGATGCGCCAGACCAGCTCCCAGTCGTCGCCGTCATCAAAGAAATACGGGGGATAGGTGTTGTTGTCGAGGCGCACCAGGTAGGACTGAAAAAGCAGTGTGCCGATGTCTCCGGACGGCCCGCTGAACACCTTGTGCACATCCAGTCCCAGTGCGTACTGGCCCGACCAGTTGTCTGTTCCCTCCATATAGCTGCCGCGGGTAGACAGATCGATCGCCCAGCGCAGATTGTCGAGGTCGTTTCCGCTGCTCTCAGGGGGCGCGCCTGCAGGTCCGGCCACCACCACGGGAATCACCAGGCTGGAGACGACCAGCACCAGGCAGGCCAGGCCTGCCCTAACTCCATGAAGGGTAGAGGAAACAGTGTTCATCGCTTTCCCATGGGCAATTTGGCCCTACGACACCAATAGCCCGTTAGCGGCGCTGGGCGGTGTTACTTAAATCAATAACTTACGACCGTCTGGCGGCCGGGGGGGGTGACGGCGAGACAGGTGATTGGGAGACCCGCTCTTGTGGCGGGGCTTTTCACTGGATAAATGTCTGGAATAGGGAAATTCTTTCTCATAATCCAGAAAATATAAGGAAAGCCGCAATGTTGGTACTGAGTCGAAATAGAGGTGAGACCCTGATGATCGGTGACGATATCAACGTCACAGTGCTGGGTGTGCAAGGTAACCAGATCAAGATCGGTATCAAGGCACCGCGTGATGTTACTATCCACCGGGAAGAAATATACTTGAAAATCAAGCAGGAGCAGATGGAGGGATGAGGGTTAATCCCACCCCGTCTCACGTGGTCGGACTGCTTATTAAAATGTAAGCGCGAGGTGAATGATGCCTGTGTTTTACGGAAAGGGAGCCGGCTGCTTAAGTGGGTTGTGGCAACGGCTCAAAAGCGGGATAGTCCAGGAAGTTTCTGAAGATAATGCCTGGTGTGAATTCGACTGCAAGGAATTGCAGTGTTCGATTGGTGATAGGGAAAATTGCGAGATACATCAGCGCTTAAAATCACAATATCAGCAACAGTCCTGAAATAAGTTTGATGTGATTTATTCTGTACCCATTGCTTTACGCCAGTGCCACCACTTCACTTGTTACGAATGAATTTCAACCGGGTTCTTCAGCAGTGTTGGCCATGAGCAGACATTTATTAATGTTGGCTGGCTACTAAAAACAAACCCCGCGCGGCGGCGGGGTTTGTACGTTCTATATTTTATTATCGTTACCTGTTCCTATTGCATTCTGCCACATCGATTACTCCTGTCAGGCTTGAAATAAGCAGAAAATAGCTGCAGAGAGCAGTATCACCTGTATGAAAGACGCCTCAGCAGGGTCTTTTCAGGCTATTTTAAGCGGCGAGTATTCCGTCATCGATGGGTAGTGCCGGATTCCTCGACCACTCATTCCACGATCCATAGTAATTTCGAATCCTGGTAAACCCCGCCATTTTAAGTGCGATGTAGGTATTGGCGGCCCTGGCTCCCTTAAAGCAGTAGATGATAATGTCGTCGTCAACATCCAGGCCAACCTGGGCGCAAATAGCACGAATTTCATCTGCAGATTTAAAGTGCGGTATGTCCTGGCTGGTATCCATGAACTTATACCATTCGACCCAGCGGGCGCCTGGAATGCGACCTTTGCGCGGCGCAAAGTCGATGCCGTAAGGAGAGGAACTGCGGCCAGACCATTCATCCTCGTCACGACTGTCGAGAAATTTCACCCTGGGATCATTCATTGCATTGATCACGTCGTCCAGCGTTGCAAGAGAGTCCTCATGAAGGTTTGCCTCAAAGTTTGAAGGCGAGCGCATGGTGGGTTCGGTGGTAACAGACAGCCCGTCGTGTACCCACTGGGACAATCCGCCGTCTAGTACGCCAACATCCTTGTGACCTAACAGGGAAAGCTGGAAATACCCCCGGCATGAGCCACCGTAACGGGTATGAAGACTGTCCTCGTAAACAATCACGGTCTGGTCATGACGTGCCCCTGCATTCCTGAATAGCGGGACAAATATATCCTGAATTTCCTGCAACCCTTCCGGGGTGGTCATTGACAGTGTGGTAAACATCTCCGGGATGTTAACGGCCCCGGGGATGTGTCCCTTATCGAAATCCTCGGAGGTTCGCACGTCAACCAGGAGGGCTTCTCCGCTGACGAGTTTTTCATTCGCTTCGCTGGTGGTGTACATTATTTTGCTCATAATATGTTGCTCCTGTAATTTAAATTCTGTTGAATCATCGGTGCCATGATTTAAGGTGTTAGAGCTGTTTTGTCAGATGATTTAATCAGGCCGCGTGACTTGATTGCAGAAATTGCTTCCTCGGTGGTCACAACGGCACTGGCCAGATACCGAAAGTTCACTAATGCGGCCTGGTATCCGTCTCCTTCAGGCACTTTCGCCCCGGCGGTAGCGTCTTTCACAATGGCGACTTCGAAGCCCTGTTCAAGCAATTCACGAAGATGTGCTTCCACACAAAGGTTGGCTGACATGCCTGCGACGATTACTTTTGAGATGCCGCGTTTACGCAGTTGCAACACAAGGTCATTGGTTTCAGGGCCATAGATTTTGTGAGGACTGCTGATAACCGTCTTTCCATCTTCGATGTATGGCTTGTACTGAGCGAGCCAGTCAGCACCGGAATTTTTAAAGCCTTCCAGACTGAGAGCCCTGGAACGGTCAAACATCTTGATGTTGTGCATCAACATCTCAAGTGCACCCTCAAACTCCCATCCGTAATCGGTTTCATAGTAGTAATGGGGTGATATAAACACCGGCACGCCTTCCTTCTTGGCTGTTTTGAGCAGGCTCTCGATATTGGCCACGGTATTGTTCCTGGTCACGCTTTCCCCTACCACTCCCCAGGTCACTCCCTTGGGGCTCAGGAAATCGTTTTGCGGGTCGGTGACCAGCAGGGCAGTATTCCCGGCTTCAAACTGAACCCCGGGATTGGGAAGCCCTGCCTGCATGGCTGGGCTGAATACCATGACAACCATTACGGTTACCAGACTTATAGCTAACTTCACGTTTTTCCTGATCATTATGTGTGCTCCTCTGGAAATTCACATTTGGCCTAATGCTGCCTTGTTAGGCAGTGACTAAAATGTAACCATGAAGCGCCGGTTTTTTGAGTCCAATACACCTGAAAAGAAGACCCGGAAACTGGATTTTTCCTGAATTAGAAATGGGCGGGACTCATCGTCCAGAAAGTTGTTCCAGAACGCCGGAATGGGGGGTGTTGTTATGGATCTGATAAGCAGTATGCTTTCAACGCTGAGGCTTGATGCGAGTATCTTTTTGCATTCCACTTTCTGTAATGAGTGGGTAATAGATATTGGCGCAATGAATATCGCAACATTTCACCTGGTATCCCACGGTGATTGCTGGCTCCACTTTCCACACAAGAAACCCGTTGCGCTCCATGAAAGAGACCTGGTGGTACTGCCACATAATGCGCCTCACCTGATAACCAATAGTCCGGATGAGCCCGGCGCGGATACACCTCGCAATACACCTGCCGACACAGTTTGTGGACCTTCGGTAACATTGATTTGCGGAACGGTCACTTTCAACCAGAACTACTGGAACCCGCTCATCGAGGCGCTGCCAGAGTACGTTATTTTGCCCACGCTGGATTCGCGTGAGACCACCCTGGGAAAAATTATCGATGCGCTGATAAACGAGAGTGAGCGGGGTGAAACCGGTAGTGAGGCAATCATAGATCGCCTGGCAGATATATTATTTATTGAAGTGTTAAGGGCCTATGTAAAAAAAGAACACAGCAACTCATTCCTGGTTGCAATAACCGATCCAAAAGTCAGCCAGGCGCTGGTAGCGTTCCACGCCGAGCCGGGTAACAGCTGGAGTGTTGAAAGCCTGGCAGCTGTTGCCTGCATGTCACGCTCGGCATTTGCCGAACGATTCCAGAAATTGTCAGGTGCTTCCCCGATGAACTACGTGACCCGCTGGAGAATGCAGCATGCTCACAGCAAGCTAACCGAAACCACCGAGTCGATTGCCGATATAGCCGAAGGCAGTGGTTACCAGAGTGAGGAATCTTTTGCCAAGGCGTTTCGCAAGGAATTCGGTATCAGCCCCAGGGCAGTTCGCCGACGGGATGCTGCCAATGAAATTGCAGGCATGGTGTCTATTAGTGGCGATAGCGCGATTTCCAGCAAGATAATGTACAGCCCGCTGGAGGCAAACGAATTGCGCAACAGCAATGCCGTGATATTTATCGACGTGCGTGATGCCGGGGACTATGCACAGGGGCATATTCCCGGGGCTGTTAATATTCCGGAGCTGTTTACCACGCTGTCCATGACAACTCCCGAGGGGTTGCAGGAAATGGAAGATACGCTGAAGCCGCTATTCAGCAAGGCGGGTGTCAGTCGAGATAAAACTGTAATTTTTTACGAAGATGATCTGGGTTCCCGTTTTGGGAGTTCCTGTAGAGCGTATTTTCAGCTCACTTTCTTTGGCCATCCTAACGCAGGCATACTGGATGGAGGCTTCGACCAATGGAAGCTGGAAGGTTTTCCTGCAGACACCAGTCCGGTAGTGCCAAAACCTTCTGAGTTTATTACGTCAATACAGCGCAGTTCCCTGGCCACTATAGACGACATGATGAAGGCGCTGGATCACCCCGAAACCAAACTGCTCGACAACCGCGATAAGGAAGAGTGGTTGGGAATTACCTCTTCACCCTCAGGATACTATTCACCGGATTTTCTGCCCCGCAAGGGACGCATTCCCGGTGCACGGTGGGTCGAGTGGCAAAATTTTATGGAAAGTGCCAATGGAACAAGACACTTCAAGTCCCCGGAACAGGTCATCGCAATTTGCGCCCAGGCCGGCCTGTATCCAGACGATGACATTATTATCTACTGTTTTAAAGGGGCAAGAGCTGCCAACACCTATGTCGCACTCAAACTTGCCGGCTTCAAACATTTGCGCAACTACTACGGTTCATGGAATGAATGGTCGCGCAATGCCTCGTTACCGGCGATGTCGGTAACGCTTGTAGGTTAGGTGAAAGCCAACAGGCTGTTGATGGTAACTGTAATAACAGTTACCTCAGCAGGGAATGTTCAGACCGCCAGTGCGGCGACCAGTTTGCGCAGTGCCTGGCCGCGGTGACTGAGTGAGTTTTTCACCCCGGGCTCCAGTTCCGCCGAGGCGCAGTCGTGCGTCGGTACATAAAACACCGGGTCGTAGCCAAAGCCGTGTTCGCCACGGGGTTCAAGCAGGATACGGCCTTCCCAGCTGCCCTGGCAGATCAGCGGAGTCGGGTCAGCACCATGGCGCATGAATACCATCAGGCACTGAAAGCGCGCCGTGCGCTGTGCTTCCGGCACCTCGCGTAGTTCCACGAGTAATTTTTGCAAGTTGTCTTCATCGCTGGCGCCACTGCCTGCGTAGCGCGCCGAGTAGATGCCTGGTGCGCCGTTCAGTGCGTCCACTTCCAGCCCTGAGTCGTCGGCAATGGCCGGCAGTCCGGTATGACTCGCGGCGTTGCGTGCCTTGAGAATGGCATTTTCGACAAACGTCAGGCCGGTTTCCTCGGCATCTTCAACGCCGAAGTCACTTTGCGGGCGCACCTGTAAATCCAGCCCGGCAAGCAGCTGGTTGATTTCGCGGACCTTGCCGGGATTGCTGCTGGCGAGAATGATGTCAGTCATACTGATACCTGAGCCGCTTTATTGCTACTCCAGTGCGGCTTGCTGGCTGGCAAGCAATTCTGTGATGCCTTTCTTCGCCAGCGCCAGCATGGCATTGAGTTCATCCTGGCTGAAGGCATGGCCTTCTGCGGTGCCCTGTACCTCGATGAAATCACCGGCGTCGTTCATGACCACGTTCATATCGGTTTCCGCGTTGCAGTCTTCCGGGTAGTCCAGGTCGAGCACGGGTGTGCCCTGGTAGACACCGACCGATACCGAGGCAACACGGCCGGTAAGTGGGGTTTTATCGAGTTTCTTGCTGTCCAGCAGGGACTGAATGGCATCCGCAAGCGCAACGTAGCCACCGGTGATGCTGGCGGTACGGGTGCCGCCATCGGCCTGGATGACATCACAGTCGATGGTGATGGAACGCTCGCCCAGTGCCTTCATATCCATAACGGCACGTAAAGAGCGGCCGATCAGGCGCTGGATTTCCATCGTGCGCCCGCCCTGTTTGCCGCGTGCCGCCTCGCGCCCCATGCGGCTGTTGGTGGAACGCGGCAGCATGCCGTATTCAGCGGTGACCCAGCCCTCGCCCTTGCCGCGCAGGAAGCCGGGTATGCGGTCTTCCACCGTGGCGTTGCACAGCACGCGGGTATCCCCGAATTCCACCAGTACCGAGCCCTCGGCATGCTTGGTGTAGTTGCGGGTTATACGCACATGGCGCATTTCATCGGGGGCACGGTTACTGGGGCGCATGTCGAATCCTGAGTTTGCTGAAGAGTCGCGCAGTATAGCGCGAACCGGGTGCGGTGCTATATGACGGCGTAGACATTACTGCACAGGGGCCCGGAAACGCTTCCATTTCCCGGTGAATCGCTTACCATTGGCCGCCAGTTGCCAACACCGGGAGCCGCCATGGCCCGCAGCATGACCGCCTTTGCAAGACAGGAAACCGAGCTGGATTCGGGGAGCGTGACGTGGGAGCTGCGTTCGCTCAATCACCGTTACCTGGAAGTCAGCTTGCGCCTGCCGGAGGAGTTGCGTGCGCTGGAGTCTGCTGTACGCGAACGTGTCAATGCCCGCCTCGGGCGTGGCAAGGTCGACTGCAGTTGCCGTTACCGGCCGGCGGCCACAGGCAGCGCACCGGTCGAGATCGATCATGACAACCTGGAACGCCTGCTGGCGGCCTGCCAGACCGTCAGCGCGCGTCTGCCGGAGGCGGTCCCGCTCAACCCGGTCGAATTGCTGCGCTGGCCCGGCGTGATACGCGAGGCCGAGCCGGACACGGTGCCGTTGCAGAGTGCAGCGCTGGAATTGCTGGACAGGACGCTTGATGAACTGCTGGTCAGCCGTGAGCGTGAAGGGGAGAACATCACCGAACTGCTGCAACAGCGCTGCGATTCGATGGCCAAACAGGTGGTGCACGTGCGCGGCCTGATGCCGGAGATTCGTGCCGGTCTGCGCAAGAAAATGGAGATGCGGCTGGCCGAGCTGGACGTGGCCGCGGATCCGGGCCGGCTTGAGCAGGAGCTGGTGTTGCAGCTGCAAAAGATCGATGTCGACGAGGAACTCGACCGGCTGGACAGTCACATTGCCGAAGTGCTCCGGGTGCTGAATGGCAAGGGGCCAATCGGCCGCCGCCTGGACTTTCTTATGCAGGAGCTCAACCGGGAGGCCAATACGCTGGGCTCCAAGTCAGTTGTGGTCGATACCACCAATGTCGCGGTTGAACTCAAGGTGCTGATCGAACAGATGCGTGAACAGGTACAGAACGTTGAATAACCCACATGCCTGAGTCGGCTGCAAGCGGTACGCTGTACGTCATTTCCGCACCCTCGGGGGCCGGCAAGTCGAGCCTGCTGAAGGCCCTGCTGGAAACAGGCGGTGACGGCCTGGCGCTGTCGGTTTCGCACACCACGCGTGCGCCGCGCCCCGGCGAGGTCGATGGCGTCGACTATCATTTTACCGATGTCGAACGCTTTACCGCGATGGTGAAGGCGGGCGAGTTTCTTGAACACGCACAGGTGTTCGATAATTTCTACGGTACCTCACGCCAGGCGGTACAGCAGCAGCTTGCCGACGGGCTGGATGTCATCCTGGAAATCGACTGGCAGGGCGCGCGCGCCATCCGGGAGCGCATGCCGGCCACGGTCAGTATCTTCATTCTACCGCCGTCGCGTGCCGAGCTGGAGGCCAGGCTGACCGCGCGTGGCCAGGACGATGCCGGCGTGATCGCCCGGCGCATGCGCGACGCGGTCAGCGAGATGTCCCATTACGACGAATACGACTACCTGATTATCAACGATGTTTTCGAAGTGGCGCGTGACCGGTTGGCGGCCATCCTGCAGGCGCGCCGACAGCGCCTGGCGCCCCAGCAGCAGCGCCAGGCCGGTTTGCTGGCGGCCTTGCTGGTGTCGGATGACTGATTCGGGTAGACTCGCTGGCCCATTCAACCGGCAGTTCCCGGGTTTTCGGAGAGTTTCATGGCACGTGTAACGGTAGAAGATTGTCTCGATAAGGTGGATAACCGCTTTCAGCTGGTATTGCTGGCGACCAAGCGGGCACGTCAGTTGGCCAATGGCGTCATGCCGCTGGTGCCTTGGGAGAATGACAAGCCGACCATCGTGGCGCTGCGTGAAATTGCCGACGGCCTGATCACGCCGGCGTTGCTGGATGAGCCTGCGCACCCGGTGGTTGAAGAGGAAATCGACGCCGAAGAGCTCGCTATTCTGACCGAGCCTGCCGCCGCAGCCGAGCCTGCCGCCGCAGCCGAGTCTGCCGCCGTAGCTGAGCCTGAAGCCGCCGCCGCGAAGGGTGACGAGGACGTCACACCCCCGGATACCCCTGAAAAGCCGGCCTGATTCCCCGCTTACCGGGATAGTCCCGGTCCGTTTTCTGCAGAAGTCCGCGGCCCACACCCTGCCGTGTACCGGCGTTCACCCATTGCGGTTATAGTTAAGCCATCGATTCTCTGACAGGTAACCCGTGGCAGGTGTCCACCTGCTGACAGAAGCTGCATGGCCACACGAGCGGAAACACTCAACGAAGACAAATCACGCTTTCTGATCAGTGATTTGTGCCGCATGCTCGATTCCTACCTGGAAGAGGAGCAGATACGGGAAGTCTACCGTGCCTACCTGTTCGGCGCCGAGGCGCACGAAGGCCAGCACCGCCTGTCCGGCGAACCCTATATTTACCACCCGATCGAAGCGGCACGTATCCTTGCCGGGCTGCGCCTGGACCACAAGTCCATCGTCGCGGCCATCCTGCACGATGTCATCGAGGACACCCCGATCGCCAAGGAGCAAATTGCCTCCGAGTTCGGTGCCGATGTGGCCGAACTGGTTGATGGTGTCAGCAAGCTGACCCAGATCGAGTTCGAAAGCTCGGCCGAGGCGCAGGCCGAGAACTTCCGCAAGATGATCCTCGCCATGGTGCGCGATATCCGCGTCATCCTGGTGAAGCTGGCCGACCGTCTGCACAACATGCGCACGCTGGGCGTGATGCCCCCAGACAAGCGCCGTCGTATTGCGCGCGAAACGCTGGATATCTATGCGCCCATCGCCCACCGGCTGGGGATCAATGCACTGCGCGTTGAGCTTGAAGATCTCGGGCTTGCAGCGCTTTACCCGCTGCGCTACCGGGTACTGGAAAAGGCAGTACGTGAGGCGCGCGGCCATCGCAAGGAAGTGCTCAACAAAATCGAGCTTGCGATCAAGCGCCGAGTGAAACAGGAACACCTGGAAGGCCGTATCCTGAGCCGTGAGAAACACCTGTACAGCCTGTACAAGAAAATTCGTGACAAGACGCTGTCGTTTGAAGAAACCTATGATGTCTACGCGTTTCGTGTCGTGGTCGACAAGGTCGATACCTGCTACCGAGCACTCGGCATCATGCACAACCTGTTCAAGCCGGTGCCGGGCAAGTTCAAGGATTACATTGCCATTCCCAAGGCCAACGGTTACCAGTCACTGCATACCATATTATTCGGACCCTATGGCATCCCGATCGAGGTGCAGATTCGCACCGAGGAGATGGACAGGGTCGCCGAATCGGGCGTGGCAGCGCACTGGGTTTACAAGACCGACGAAGACGGTGTCGATCAGATGCATGCCGGTGCGCGTGAGTGGTTGCGCGAGTTGCTGGAGATGCAGAAACATGCCGGCAACTCGCTCGAATTCCTGGAAAGCGTCAAGCTCGACCTGTTCCCGGACGCGATCTACGTATTCACGCCGACTGGCGAGATCATGAAGTTGCCGCATGGCGCAACGGTGGTCGATTTTGCCTACGCGGTGCATACGGATATCGGTAATACCTGTATTGCCGCGAAGGTCGACCGCCAGGACGTGCCGCTGCGCACCACGCTGCGTAACGGGCAGACCGTCGAGATCGTGACCGCAGAGGGCGCACGCCCCAGTCCGGCCTGGCTGAGTTTCGTGGTCTCCGCCAAGGCGCGTTCCAACATCCGCCACCACCAGAAAAACCTCAAGCGTGAGGAGGCGATCAGCCTGGGACAGCGCATGCTGGATCGTGCACTCGGGGTATTCGGGTCCTCTGCCGCGCAGATATCGGCAGAGCGCCTGCATGCACTGCTGAAGGAATATCATCTCAAGACGCCGGACGACCTGCTGGTCGACATCGGCCTGGGTCGGCGACCCTCGGTGCTGGTGGCGCGCGCCCTGTTGCCGGTGGAAGAAAGCGGAATTTCCGAACACGGCGAGGCTGCTTCCATGCCGCCGCTGGTCATTCGTGGTGCCGAGGGCATGGTGACACGTTTTTCCAAGTGCTGTCGCCCGATTCCCGGTGACCCGGTGGTGGGCGTGATCACCAGCGGGCGCGGCATGATGATTCACACACAGAACTGCCGCAATATCACCGATGACAAGCACTCGGTCGATAACTGCCTCGAGGTGCAGTGGGAGCCGGGCATCGAGGGCGAGTTCCCGGTCGATGTCACTGTCGTGGTGGAGGACCGGCGCGGCGTGCTGGCAACGGTTGCCAGGGCCATCGGAGATGCTGACTCCAACATCGAAAACGTTGGAATCGAGGAGGGTGATGGCCTGACCAACAGTCTCAAGTTCCTGCTGACGGTGCGCAATCGCCAGCACCTGGCCAGCATCATGCGCCGGGTGCGCAACATTCCGTCGGTTATCCGTATTACCCGTTCCCGAAATTGATACTATGTACTGTAGGAGCGGATCTCATCCGCGACAAATTTACACGCCGCAATCGCGCATGAGATGCGCTCCTACAATCTTTTGCCACGAGTAAGAATCTGAACAACCTGGAAGAACCAACCATGACCCGCACTATCATCAGCACTGACAAGGCACCACAGGCCATTGGCACGTATTCGCAGGCCGTGCGTTGTGGAAATACCGTGTACATGTCCGGCCAGATTCCGCTCGACCCGGCCAGCATGCAGCTGGTTGAGGGCGACATGGGCGCGCAGATCCGGCGTGTGTTCGACAACCTGGCCGCCGTGGCCGAGGCCGCCGGGGGTTCACTGGCCGATGTCGCCAAGCTGAACGTGTTCCTGCCGGACCTTGGGCACTTTGCGCTGGTCAACGAGATCATGGCGGAGTATTTCAAGCAGCCCTACCCCGCACGCGCTGCCGTTGGTGTTGCCGCGTTACCGAAGGATGCGCAGGTGGAAATGGATGCGGTGATGGAGCTGAATGATTTTGATGAGGATGAATATCTCGATCAGTAGAGGTCAGCCTGATTATCGGGTTAGAGATGTATGTAGCAAGGGAGCTGGAAGGATTAAAAACATCTCACGCACTACATACATGTATGCGGGAGGTAGAGTACCAATAGCAGGCGCTTTAGGCGACGCATGGAGCAGTTGTCGAAAGCCACAAAGGCGTAAAGTAAAATATTGCTGTTGACTCATGGCGCGGCTATAAAATTAAACTCGTCGTTCCCGCGCGATGTGCATGGATGTACAAGTGCCGCGGGAGGCATGGATGCCGGGAGTGGCCAGGCTGGGAACCCGGCAGGAAGAAGTGATTTGTCGTGAATATTTTTGCGCAGCTTTGAATTAGGCAAACAATGCCACACATCTATGTAAACTGGATGGGCTGGATCCCCGCCTGCGCGGGGACGACAGAATATTTATCTGTGCACCCCGGGCTCTCTGTGGGTTTTTCGCTTTGTTCAATGACGTTTTGACACGAGTAGTAAATCAGGTTGGAAACAGCAACTGAAGAATCCGATCAGCTTGACAGTCTCCCTGTGACGGCATTGCGAGGCGTCGGTCCGCGCGTGGCCGAAAAACTCAAGCGTCTCAATATTTGCACTGTGCAGGACGTGCTGTTCCATTTGCCATTGCGTTACGAGGATCGCACGCGCATTACGCCGATGGGTTCGGTGCGCGCAGGTGAACAGGTAGTGGTGCAGGGTGAGGTTGACCTTGCCGAGGTGAAGTTTGGCCGGCGTCGTTCGTTGCTGGTACGTATCAGTGACGGTACCGGTGCGTTGACGCTACGCTTCTTTCATTTCAATGCGCAGCAGCAGTCCGGGTTCGTACGTGGCAGGCACGTGCGTTGTTTTGGCGAGGCGCGCAATGGCACAGTCACGCTGGAGCTGGTGCACCCGGAGTACCAGCTGGTTGCTGCCGATGCCACGCTCGAGGGCGAGGAACATCTCACGCCGATCTACCCGGCGACCGAGGGGGTGCACCAGCTCACCCTGCGCGCAATCACCGAACAGGCATTACAGCAACTCGAACGCGGCGGTGCGCATGCGCTGACAGACTGGCTGCCGACCCGGCTGGAAAGCCAGTTCAGAATGACCACGTTACCCGCCGCTCTGCGCTACGTGCATCGGCCGCCGCCGGATGCCGCAGTGGAGTTGCTGGCTGCCGGCAGTCATCCCGCGCAACAGCGGCTGGCGTACGAAGAGTTACTGGCACATCACCTGAGCCTGCGTCGCCTGCGCCAGCGTGCCGAACATACGCCGGCGCCGCCCCTGGCCGGCAAACAGCAACTGGCTACCCGCCTGCTGGAGGGTTTGCCGTTTACGCTCACGGCTGCGCAGACTCGTGTGATCGGGGAGATACGTGCCGACCTGGCGCGTGGCCATCCCATGGCGCGGCTGGTGCAGGGCGATGTTGGTTCCGGCAAGACAGTGGTGGCTGCCTGTGCCGCACTGGCTGCCGTCGAGGCCGGTTACCAGGTGGCGCTGATGGCACCAACCGAATTACTCGCCGAACAGCACTTCCGCAGTTTCGGTGACTGGCTGGCGCCGCTGGGTGTCGAGCTGGTCTGGCACACCGGCAAGCTGAAGGGAAAGGCGCGCGCGGCCACGCTGGAGGCCATCGGCAAGGACACGGCGGCGGTGGCGATCGGCACCCATGCGCTGTTCCAGGACGAGGTGGAGTTTGCACGGCTGGGGCTGGTGATTATCGACGAGCAGCACCGCTTTGGTGTGCACCAGCGCCTGGCGCTGCGTGACAAGGGGCGTGCCGGCGAGCAGCGCCCGCACCAGCTGGTGATGACGGCAACACCGATCCCGCGCACGCTGGCAATGACGGTGTATGCCGATCTCGATACCTCGATTATCGATGAGCTGCCGCCGGGACGGCAGCCGGTGAAGACGGTAGCCATCGGCCAGGAGCGCCGTGACGAGGTGATCCGTTCGGTGCAAAAGGCCTGCACTGACGGACAGCAGGCGTACTGGGTCTGTACCCTGATCGAGGAATCCGAGTTGCTGCAATGCCAGGCAGCGGAGAACACCGCCGGGTTACTCACCGAGGCACTGCCGGGCTTGCGCGTGGCACTGGTGCACGGGCGTCTGAAGGCGGCGGAGAAGGAATCGCTCATGCAGGCCTTCAAGCAGGGCGACATCGACCTGCTGGTGGCAACCACCGTGATCGAGGTCGGTGTGGATGTGCCCAATGCCAGCCTGATGATTATCGAAAATCCGGAGCGCCTGGGCCTGGCGCAGTTGCACCAGTTGCGCGGGCGGGTCGGCCGTGGCAGCCAGCAAAGCAGCTGCGTGCTGCTCTACCAGGCGCCGTTGTCGGACAATGCACGCGAACGCCTTGCAGTATTGCGTGAGACCGGGGACGGCTTCGAGATCGCCCGACGCGACATGGAGCTGCGCGGCCCCGGCGAGGTGCTGGGCACACGCCAGACTGGAGAAATGCAATTCCACATTGCCGACCTGCTGCGTGATGAGGCATTGCTGGAAGCCGTGGAGGCCGGCGCCCGGCAGTTGCTGGAGTGTTGCCCGCAGAATGTAGCACCGCTGATTCGCCGCTGGCTGGGAGAGGCCGCCGATTTCGGCGAGGTGTAGGTTTTTTTATTTGTATCGCGCCTGCAAGGCGCTCCTACAGGAATGCCTGATTGGTGCAGGAGCGCCTTGCAGGCGCGATTCCTTATAGCAGGGATCGTTATTCATGCGATAATCCCGCGCGCACAAGGACCCGGATGCATTGAACAAGCCTGTTTCACAAACCGCAGCCAGTGACTGCAAGCCGCTGTGGAAGTGCCGTTGAATAAATGGTTGAGAAGAGACCACGGAGTCCATCATGACAAGCCGACTGCATGACTACGTTGCATTGATGCGGATTAACAAGCCGATCGGTATCTTCCTGCTGTTGTGGCCGACGCTGTGGGCGTTGTGGGTCGCGGCCGAAGGCCGGCCGGATAACCTTGTGCTGGTGGTGTTTGTGCTGGGCGTGATATTGATGCGCTCCGCGGGTTGTGTGATCAATGACTATGCCGATCGCAACTTCGACCGGCACGTGTCCCGTACCCATGATCGTCCGCTGACAGCCGGGCGCGTGTCGCCGCGCATGGCTCTGCTGCTGTTCGCGGTATTGTGCCTGCTGGCGTTTTGCCTGGTGTTGTTGCTGAACCGCCTTACCGTGCTGCTGTCGTTTGTCGGGGTTGCGCTGGCCGCGCTGTACCCGTTCATGAAGCGCGTGACGCACCTGCCGCAGGTGTTCCTGGGCGCCGCGTTTGGCTGGGCCGTGCCGATGGCGTTCGCGGCACAGACCGGCAGTGTGCCGCAGCTTGCCTGGTTGATGTTTACCACTACCGTGCTGTGGGCGACG
>JAOUBY010000049.1 GCA_029860045.1 Gammaproteobacteria bacterium
ATCACTGACCCTGCTTCGCAGAACATCCTTAACATAACCGAATAAATTTCTATGTGGAATTCTTGATGTACTGGCGCCTCAACTTACAGGAGTGGAGCATACCAGGACCCTACACATGCCTCATTCTGGAATCAGAACTCATTTTTGTATTACACAAAAAAAAGACATGGCAGCTATTATCCACACCTGATCCTGTGCAACTCTGATTGCAGGGTAATGGACAGTAAGGAAAATCAGATAGGGGGGTCTGGACGTTCGCCCTATGCAGGGCAATAAAGGACCCACATCAATCTTTAGCTATTAATGACAACTGGTTCGATGCTTTATAAAACCCCCATCAATAAAAACGGCGGCCCGAAGACCGCCGCTGTTACTATCCCATCAAGTGTTATGCCGCTTCTTTCCAGCGTTATTCCAAATACACCACTCGAACTAATCAGCAATCAGCAGTGTAGCTCCACTATGCCTCTGGTTTCCGGAAGCATCCGTGGCATCTGCTGACACATTCACAGCTGAAGTACCAAGATTAGTCTTGGACACTTCTTTATTTGTTATTTTTATGGTGTCACCGTCATCGACAGCATGAACCGGAACCGCAACGCCACTGGCCACGGGATCTGGGTCGCATACATCAGTAACATCATACAAAACTGTCACAAAATGGCTGCCATCACCCGATATTTCGGTCACCTCTTGCCCGCTCTGCTGATCTATGAATATAACGTTTAGATCTGGAGGTGTGTTGTCAGCAACTATCACCTGCTCTGAACTCTCGAAGGTTCCGCTTGCCAGCGTATCTACAAATACACTGATCGTATGGCTGCCTAAAGGAATGAACACGTCTATTGCAGTACCGCTACCGGCAGCGCCGCCATCCAGAGACCAGCTAATTGAGGCAATGTCATCCGTATCAGAGGTTCTGATATCCGCGGTTGCTTCAATCAAACTACCCCCCGTTGAAGAGCACTCCTGAGAACTCCCGCCCGTCAGCAGCACGTTTACCTCCTTGGTTGGCGGCAAGGGAACCACCTCACCACCAATCGCCCCTTCCAGGTGCATGACATAGGGTACTGTTGTAAAACCGGCCCCATTCACGTGAAATGCTGCATCAAGCGTGTAATTCTCACCACTGTTACAGCTGGCATCACAACTGACAGCGGCATCACCGAGCTGTGTCATGGCAATTGACGATCAACCGTTCCAGGTTACGTTCCAGCCACTCAAATCCAGAGTCACGGCATTTCCAGAACTTGTTAATACGTTAACCGGCGTTGTTGTCTGGTGCATGCCGGTACCACCAAAGAAGGCCCAGGGTTGGTCAATATCAGGGTTTTCGCTACCATCAATAGGGCCGGGGTGGCTGCCACTGGCCAGTTGAGACTCCCCTATCACAATACCCCTGAATGATTCCATCGGGGTTTTTTCATTTGGGTCTATGCCGTTAGCATTTGTATCAAAAGCAAAATATGAACCGACAATATCAGTTATGTTGTATTGGATAATGTTACAAGGCGGGGTTGTTCCGTAAGTACATGCCACCACCTGCTTTGTGCCGAGTACAAACTGCAGTGAATTCCCACTCGACAGTGCGACACTGCTGGTGGAAGTAGCCGTTCCCACGACAAAGGTAATCGCCGTTGCTAGTAACTTCTTTTTAAAATGGCGGGATGGTTCAGGGAACATATATTTGCCGGCGGTCATAATATCCATATCGATCTCCTCGTCATATTATCGTTGGCCTTTATTTTTATGTTTGCACATCTTCTCCGGATTATTGTTACACCATAATCCAGGATTGCTGACACTCTTACGTATTCGTGCCTGATTGAGTATAGATTTAGTTTTCGAGTTGCGCTAGTAGCACTGCGGAAAGATCACAACCTGCTGATGCAAGAGATATTATCCCAGACATCCGATTTCGAACAGTCGTTGTCTGCCGGCTAAAGGGTGTTTGCGCCATGGAAACCGAGTAGATAAGAGGCCTTCGCCCGATGGATTCGTGGAAAAAGGCTAACGATCAAATAATCGTCCGCCCCTGTCTATTTCATCGGCATAAGAACCAATGGCTCTGTCAGCGGCACCGGCAAGGTGCCGGACAGGCGCCAGTCATCCGCCTCCAGTTGCACGTACCAGTGGCCCTGCGTGAGCTCATTGATATGGCCACGATAGCTACCTTCATTACCGTGCGGCAACACCAATACCTGGTCATGCCCGGCACGGGTCGGGTGCAACAGTGACAGGCGCACATTGTCCGGCCATGCGCCGTTGATCGCACTGAGTTTTAAGCTGACCGTATCCGCATCCAGTTCAAGGCTGGCCTCGACATGATAGCGTGCTGCGGCCTCGTCACGTACGAGGTCACGGTTGATTTCCTTGCCGCGCTTGTAATAGTCATCGACAACCAGTCCGTCACTGCTGACGACCGCAAGGTAGATGGTAATGACGCCACCGATAACCGCGGACATGGGCAGTGCAATCAGCAACCACACCCAGGGCTCTTGATACCAGGGTCTTTTATCCTCTCTGTTCATCGCATCCATCGCTAGCGCGGCCCGAGGAAGCGGGCCTCTTCAGTAGCTACAAGCATCGCGTCGTCTTCCGCCACCAGCGAGAACACGACCTCGCTGCTGCGCGCCTCCAGCTCGCCCTCCTCGGCACGCAGCCGTACCGGCAGTTCCAGCACGCCACCGGAATCCACCTGGATTTCCGGCAGGTCCATGCGCAACTCAATACCGGGGATGCCGCTGATACTCAACTTGTAGCGGTGCGCCAGCTGATCCATGTTGAGAATCTTCAGGGTGTAGACGTTTTCGATCAGTCCATCGCTGGTTTCGCGGTACAGCTGATTACGATCGCGAATGACATCCAGGCCCAGCGAAATGCGCTGACTGAATGAATATGCAAATAGCCCCATGATACCCAGCAGGATCACGGCATAAAGAATAATCCGCGGGCGTAGAACGTGCGATTCCCCACCCTTCATGACGCTCTCTGTGGTGTACTTGATCAGGCCTTTTTCGTAACCCATCTTGTCCATCACGTCGTCACAGGCATCGATACAGGCGGAACAGGCAATACATTCATACTGCAGACCGTTGCGGATATCGATACCGGTCGGGCACACCTGCACACACAGCGTACAGTCGATGCAAGAACCCAGCCCCAGCTCTGCAGGATCAGCACTGCGCTTGCGCGAACCACGCGGTTCGCCGCGCGCAGGGAGATAGGAAACAATCAGCGTATCCTTATCGAACATGGCACTCTGGAAACGTGCATAGGGACACATGTAGTTGCACACCTGCTCACGCATCCAGCCGGCATTACCGTAGGTGGCAAAAGCATAGAAGAACACCCAGAAGTTCTCCCATGACCCGAGGTTGAATGCCAACAGGCGCTGTCCCAGATCAATGATCGGTGTGAAATAGCCCACGAAGGTGAAACCGGTCCAGATGGAGAATGTGATCCACAGGAAGTGCTTGGTGGCCTTGATACGGAACTTGTGGACACCCATCGGCTGCGCATCAAGCTTTTGCTGCCTGGGACGGTCGCCTTCAACCTTGCGCTCTATCCACAGAAAAACCTCGGTCCACACCGTTTGCGGACAGGCATAACCGCACCACACACGCCCGGCAATGGCGGTGACAAAGAACAGGGTCAGTCCGGCAATAATCAACAGGGCTGCCAGGTAAATAAAGTCCTGCGGCCACAGCGTGATAAAGAAGATATGGAACTTGCGCGCCGGCAAATCAAGCAACAGCGCCTGGTGCCCGTCCCAGCGCAACCACGGCACCAGGTAATACAAACCCAGCAGACCGAACACACCCAGCACGCGCAGGCGTGCAAACAGGCCATGCACCTCGCGCGGATAGATCTTCTCCGCCTTGGCATATAGGGATTTTGAAACCTGCTCGTCGGCGCCACCGGCAGCCGCAGGTTTTTTCTGGTGGGCCGCAGCCATGATTGAGGTTTACCTGTCCCGGTTTTCCGGGTCTTGACGCATGCAGTTGGTAATCGCGAAGTAGAGAGTACCGATGCCGGAGATCGACGAAATCAGCCAGAAACACAGGAAGCCGATTGAATAGATGCCAAGCCGGCTGACCGTGGTTTCTTTACCGAACGGAAACAGGTCATCCGGATCGAAGGCGGAGAAAAACAACCCGGTGGCAATAATCGCCACCAGGAATGACGGCCACAGCACGGCGATACACTTGTGGAGCTTCGGTATCTGTTTCTCTGCCATAACCACTTACACCCCGCAACAGGCGTTACGATTACTCGTCGGCCTGGCCAGTCTGCAGACTGTAGACATAGGCCGCCAGCAAGTGCGCCTTCTCCTCGCCGAGGAACTCGCGGTGCGGTGGCATCTGTCCATTACGCCCCCTGGCGATGCTTTCCATGACACGTGCACGGGTGCCGCCGTGCAACCAGATATTGTCGGTCAGGTTCGGCGCACCCAGTGACTGGTTGCCGCGACCGTCGACACCGTGACAGGAAGTGCACAGCATGTTGAACTGCTCACTACCGCGTGCGACGGCATCCGGGTCGGCCTTGCGGCCGCTCAGACTGAACACAAACTCGGTCATGTCGGCCACGCCCTGCTCGCCACCCAGCGCATTCTCCCACGCTGGCATCACGCCACTGCGGCCATTGAGAATAGTCTGTAAAATGGTTACCGGCTCACCACCGTACAACCAGTCATTGTCACGCAGGTTCGGAAAACCACGCGCACCGCGCGCATCAGAACCATGGCAGGTCGCGCAATAGCTGACAAACATGCGCTCGCCCATGCGTCGCGCATCAGGATCGGCAGCAACGGTAACGACATCCATCTCTGCATATCTCTTGAACAGCGGGCCGAACTTCGCGTCCGCCAGGTCAACCTCACGCTGATACTGTCCGGTCGATGTCCAGTCCAGCAAACCCTTGAAGGTACCCAGGCCGGGATACAGCACCAGGTAACCGATGCTGAAAAACAGCGTGATGTAGAACAGGTTCAGCCACCAGCGCGGTAGCGGATTGTTCAGCTCGACCAGGTCTTCATCCCAGACATGGTCCATCTCCTTGCCCTCGTCTTCGGGACTAATATCGCCGGACAGCCAGCGAATGAGCCAGAAACAGGCCAGTATCCCGACAACGGTCGGTATGATGATGTACCAGTTCCAGAAGCTGCTGGTGAAATCAGCCATGGGAATTCTCCTTGGAAATATTGTCTGTTGGCGTCGGCTCATCCTCGCTGAAAGGGATGTTGGCCGCCTCGTCAAAGCGCTGCTTGCGCTTGCCGCTCCAGGCCCAGATCACGATCCCGACAAACAGCACCATGACCACCACGGTCCAGATCGTTTGAATGAGCGAGTAATCCATGTGCACTATCTCCGCGTCTTGATTGCGGTACCAAGCTCCTGCAGGTAGGCAATAAGAGCATCCATTTCGGTCTTGCCCTCCAGGGCCTGCGGTGCATTCTCGATATCCGCATCCGAATACGGTGCGCCCAGCATGCGCAGCACTTCCAGCTTGCGCTTGATATGAGAGGCATCGGCCGCGTTTTCTTCCAGCCACGGGTAGCCCGGCATGATCGATTCAGGCACCACGTCGCGCGGACTCGCGAGATGAATACGGTGCCACTCGTCACTGTAGCGGCCACCAACACGGGCCAGGTCCGGACCGGTGCGTTTCGAGCCCCACTGGAACGGTCGGTCGTAGACGAACTCGCCGGCCACCGAGTAGTGTCCGTAACGTTCTGTCTCGGCGCGGAACGGGCGAATCATCTGCGAATGACAGAGGTAACAGCCCTCGCGGACGTAAACATCGCGTCCCGCCAGCCGCAACGGCGAATAAGGCTCCAGGCCGGCAACCGCTTCCGTGGTCGAGTGCTGGAAGAACAAGGGCACGATCTGCACCAGGCCGCCAACGGATACCACGAGAACAATCAGCACGATCATCAAGCCGATGTTTTTTTCAATCTTTTCATGTCCACTTGCCATGATCGTCTCCTTAATGTGCCGCAGCGGGCGCCGGAATGACTCCGACTGCCGGTTTGGCACCGGCAATGGTTTTCCAGATATTCCATGCCATCACCAGCGCACCGAACAGGAAGAAGGCTCCGCCGAGGAAGCGCACAATGAAATACGGGTGCATGGCCTGCACCGATTCAACAAAGCTGTAGGTCAGCGTGCCGTCGGCATTGGTTGCGCGCCACATCAGGCCCTGCATGATGCCGGCCACCCACATCGAGGCGATGTACAGCACGATGCCGATGGTCGCGGTCCAGAAATGCACCTCCACCAGCTTCAGGCTGTACAGGTCACGGTTGAACAGCCGTGGAATCAGGTAATACAGACTGCCCATGGAGACCAGCGCCACCCAGCCCAGCGCTCCGGAGTGCACGTGACCAATAGTCCAGTCGGTGTAATGCGACAGCGCGTTCACCGTCTTGATGGACATCATCGGTCCCTCGAAGGTGGACATGCCATAGAAGGAAATCGACACGATCAGCAGGCGCAACACCGGGTCGGTACGCAGTTTCTCCCAGGCACCGGACAACGTCATGATGCCGTTGATCATGCCGCCCCAGCTGGGCGCCAGCAGGATCAGTGACATGACCATGCCCAGCGACTGTGCCCAGTCCGGCAATGCGGTGTAATGCAGGTGATGCGGACCGGCCCATATATAGGTGAAAATCAACGCCCAGAAGTGCACCACCGACAGGCGGTAGGAATACACCGGGCGACCCGCCTGTTTCGGTACGAAGTAGTACATCATGCCGAGGAAGCCGGCCGTCAGGAAAAATCCCACGGCGTTATGGCCGTACCACCACTGCACCATGGCGTCCTGTACACCCGCGTAGACCGAGTAGGACTTCAGCATGCTGACCGGCACGGCTGCACTGTTGAAGATGTGCAAAATCGCCACCGTAATTATGAAAGCGCCGAAGAACCAGTTTGCCACGTAGATATGCGGCACCCGACGCTTCAGGATAGTGCCGAAGAACACCAGGGCATAGGACACCCATACCAGGGTGATGAGGATATCAATCGGCCATTCCAGTTCGGCATATTCCTTACTGGTGGTAATGCCGAGCGGTAGCGTGATCGCCGCTGACAGGATGATCAGCTGCCAGCCCCAGAAGGTGAACGCCGCCAGCTTGTCAGAGAGCAGGCGCACGTGGCATGTGTGCTGAACAATATAATAGGATGACGCAAACAGTGCGGATCCCCCGAAGGCGAAGATGACCGCGTTGGTATGCAGTGGCCGCAGGCGGCCGAATGTCAGCCAGGGGATATCGAAGTTCAGCACCGGCCAGGCCAGTTGCGCGGCAATGATCACGCCCACCAGCATGCCGACGATACCCCAGACAATGGTCATGATGGCAAACTGCCTTACAACCGTGTAGTTATAGGTTTGCTGATCGGTCATGCCGAACTCCCTGACTGCAAATGGTTAACAGATTACGAATTCTTACTTGCCAATAGTGTAGTTGGCACAGCGCCCTGCAGAAAACCTGCCTGGCGCGTACACGACCAGGCAAAGAGCAACGTGCTAGCGCGTGAAATGCGGCTCCAGCCCCATCCCCCAGAGGATGGCGGTCACGGCGAGCAGTGCTACAAAGGCCACCAGGCCGACTGCCAGCACTGCACTGGAGAACAGGAACCCCCTGTCCTCGGAAATCCCCATCATGATGGGCACTCCGCTGTAGAGCAGGTACACGGTATAGGCCAGCGCCACGATACCGACCACCATGTTCACCCACAGCACCGGGTAGAGTTCCATGATGCCAATAAGAAACAGTGGCGTAGCAGTGTAGGCAGCGAGTACCACGCATTGCGAGAGCGGCACGTCGGCGTCGTAGGTGCCACCCATCCAGTGAATCATCCAGCCGATCGCGTACACACCCACCAGCATGGCAAGGTAGTAAAGTACAGAGATCAGGCCAGCACTTTCGACCGTCAGCTTGACCGGGTCACCGGCACCGATCTGCCAACCGAACTGGGTAGTACCGATGAAACCGGAGATGGCCGGGATGGCTGCCAGCAACAAGACATGCGCGGCATAGCACTTGCCGACTGTGCACTCGTCATCGCGAATGGATTCCCATTCACGTTTCGGATTAACGAACAAACCCCAGATGTGTTGTAGCACCATTGGCCAGGCTCCCCGAATTTTTTTGGACGGTACGCTGCCTGTCAGCACACCATCAGGACGGCCAGTATCCTTCAGGCCGCAGGCCGATTCAAGCAACCGGCATCAGAACTTTCTGCCAACATTCAGCATGACAATTTACGGACCGATATTCGTGCCGGCGATAGTTGCCCCGGTATTTATTTTGGGCAAACCAAAGCCGTTTGCAGCGCAGTCCCGCCGACAATGCCGTCATGGGTGCTGTCAGAAACTGGCGGTCATTATTGTGGATGCCCCCGGCATCGAAATTGACATGGATCAAAAAGAAGTAAATTAGCAAATACTTATCAATGGCCTCTCGTCAAAGTGCGCTATGCTCTGCACTGACTCTGCAACCCTGTTGTGCGACTGCGTGTCTTGTTCCGAATCCCCTGCAGCCTTGACCACCCCAATTAAACCGCCGGACAGCAGTCCCGCGGCTTGCTTTCATTGCGGCCTGCCGGTCCCGGCCGGGCTTGACCTGACAGTCAGCATTGACGGCGCCAGCCAGCCGATGTGCTGCCATGGCTGCCAGGCCGTCGCGCAGGCCATTGTCGATGCCGGCCACAGCGGCTTTTACCGGCACCGCACCGCGCTCTCGCCCACCGGCGAGGCACTGGTCCCGGAGTTCATCCAGCAGACACAGGTCTATGATCACCCGGAAATCCAGAAGACCTTTGTCCGCAACACCGGCGCACACGAACACGAGGCCGCACTGATCCTGGAAGGGATTACCTGCGCCGCCTGCGCCTGGCTGAATGAACGCCACCTGGGCCGGCTGCCCGGCGTACTGGACGTGCAGGTCAACTACGCTACGCACCGCGCACGCGTGCGCTGGGATGACACCCGCATCAAGCTCAGCGACATACTGCAGGCGATCCACAACATCGGCTACACCGCGCACCCCTACGACCCGGCACAACAGCAACAGGCGCGCGAACGCGAACACCACACGCAGCTGCGGCGCATCGGCATCGCCGGCGTACTCGGCATGCAGGTCATGATGCTGTCGGTTGCTCTTTATGTCGGTGACTGGTCCGGCATCGAGGAGAACTTCAGCCAGCTGTTCCGCTGGATTGCACTGGCGCTGACCACACCGGTATTGCTGTATTCCGGCACGCCCTTTCTGAGCGGCGCCTGGCGTGACCTGCGCAACCGCAGCATCGGCATGGACGTCCCGGTTACGCTTGGCATCCTGGTTGCCTTCGGTGGCAGCGTGCATGCCACGCTCACCGGGCGCGGCGAGGTCTATTACGACTCCGTGGTGATGTTTATTTTCTTCCTGCTGGTCAGCCGTTTCTTCGAACTCATGGCCCGCAAGCGTGGTGCGGAGACCGCGGAAAGCCTGGCAAGCGCATTACCCGCCATGGCGACACGACTGGTCGATGACAAGGGTATACAGCGACAGGAGATCATCCCGGCCGCCGAGCTGCAGCCGGGTGACCGTGTGCTGATCAGGCCCGGCGAAACCGTGCCGGCCGACGGCAGCATCGAGTCCGGCGTCTCGGGTGTCAGTGAGGCATTGTTGAGTGGAGAGAGTACCCCGCTGACAAAGTCGCCCGGTGATACCCTGATCGGCGGCAGCATCAATACGGAAAGTCCGCTGTACATGCGCGTGGAGAAAACCGGCCTTGATACCGTGCTGGCCGAGATCACCCGGCTGCTGGAACGGGCACAGCAGGAAAAGCCGGCCATCACTCAACTGGCCGATCGTGCCGCCGCCTGGTTTGTGGCCGGCGTGCTGCTGCTGGCCGGCGTGGTTGGACTGTACTGGTGGCAGCACAATCCCGACAGCTGGCTGCCGGTGCTGGTTTCGGTGCTGGTCGTCACCTGTCCGTGCGCACTGTCACTGGCGACGCCGACTGCAATCAGCGCCGCAACCGGCACCCTGCTCGCAAAAGGCCTGTTGGCAACCGGCAGCGCACGCATTGAAACGCTGGCCAACGCAACACATTTCGTATTCGACAAGACCGGCACTCTGACCTGTGGCACGCCGGCCATCGTCGACATCGAGTATCAGTCCGATCTCGACGAACAGACGCTGCTGCAAATTGCAGCGGCGCTGGAATCAAGCTCCGAACATGCCGCGGCCAGGGCGATAAACGCGCGTGTGAGCGACAACCCGCTCACGGCGAGCGACATCACCAACCACCCGGGCGCGGGCATCAGCGCGACGGTAGCGGGCAAAACCTGGTTCATCGGCAACCCTGACTTCGTGCATACGCACAGCAATGCAGCGATCCCGCCGGAACCTTCATCTGCAACCGGCGCAACCCACATCCTGCTCGCCGACGCCGACCGGGTGCATGCGCGATTCTCGCTGCAGGACACACCCCGACCGGAGGCACGCGTGGTTATAGATGCGCTGCAGCGTGCCGGCAAGCAGGTGATACTCATGAGTGGAGACAACACCGCGGCAGTGCGCGCCGTGGCGGACCAGGTCGGTATCGATAACGTGTCTTCCGACATGAAACCGGCAGACAAGTTGCGTGCGGTGCAGGCCCTGCAGCAACAGGGTAACGTGGTCGTCATGGTAGGCGACGGTATCAACGATGCACCGGTGCTGGGTGCGGCCGATGTCTCGGTCGCCATGCAGGCCGCAGCACAGATCAGCCAGGCCGGCGCCGACATGATCCTGTTGTCGAACCGACTCGATGCGCTGTCCAGTGGTGTGCAACTGGCGCAGCGCACACTGCGCATCATTCGCCAGAACCTCGTCTGGGCGGTCAGCTATAATCTCATCGCCCTGCCGGCCGCGGCACTCGGCTACGTCGCACCCTGGATGGCGGCCATCGGCATGTCGTCGAGCTCGCTGCTGGTGGTACTGAATGCCTTGCGGCTGACACGGGAACGCTGAAACGATGGAGATTATCTACTTGCTGATCCCCCTGTCCCTGCTGCTGGTCGGACTGATCGTATGGATCTTCATCTGGGCGATTCGTTCGGGACAGTTCGATGACATGGAAGGACCGGCGCACCGTATCCTCATGGATGACGACAATCCGGTTGAGAAAAAAGAAGACGACAGTGGTAACGCCTGACAGGGCGTCCATGAATCAATTCGCTTGTCTATCGCGCCTGCAAGGCGCTCCTACAATGTTGTCTTATTGTTGTAGGAGCGCTCTCAAGCGCGATGGGTTTTTTCGGGAAAAGATCGCGGATTAGATCCGCTCCTACAATCTGTCCTAAACAATTACTTCGTCGTCCCCGCGAAGGCGGGGACCCAGCCAGCAATTCAACGCTGATCTATCGCGCCTGCAAGGCGCTCCTACACCAAATTAGAAACACCTGTAGGAGCGCCTTGCAGGCGCGATAATTATTAGAAAAAATTGCGGCGGCAATCTGCCGCCTATACCTCGATGATCATCTGGATCACGGACTTTACGACAAAACCGGCAATACCCAGACCCAGCGAAAGGAAGATCACCAGCGTACCGAAGCGTCCGGCATTGGACTCACGCGCCAGCCGGTACATGATAAACAGCATGTACAGCACCAGCCCGCCAACCCCGAGGTTCAGCGAGATCGTCTCGAACTGCTCAACACTCATGCACAGAGCCGATGCCGGTGCGTGACATGTGAAGATGGTAGATGCGTAAGAAACCCTGCCCGGCCAGCAAGCGCGCGGCGCGAACACAGGCCACTTCGTGCATACCGTAGAGAATTACCGGTTCGTGCTTGTCGAGTTGCCTGGAATCATGGGTGAGCGCATCGACCGGCAGGTTGAGTGCGCCCGGTAGCGCACCACGATTGAAATCTGCCGGCGAGCGGACATCGACCAGTTGGCCACCGTTCGCCAGCAGGGACTTTGCGCTGTCGGAAGCCAGGGCTTCCTGGCCTGCCAGACGCAGGGTGTGCGTTGCGAGGCTCATAACCCGCGGGCCTGTGGCCTTTCGCCACCATTGCCGCGCGGGCGCGCAGCCTGCATACCACACACCGACATCACGCAGAAGCGGATAAACAGCGCCAACGCAATAACAAACACAACCAGTGCAGTAATTGTCAGGCTATCGATGTACATGGGACACCTCCTGTAAACCAACTATTACAGACAACTATAATATTACTATATTCTTATTAATTGTCAACTAATATTGCCAGGAGAACAGCACCGACCACCCCAGGGTGATTATTTATATCTATTTGTTTTGTATATATTTTATAGTCTTTATGGTGGCAGGAGGCCGGGCGGCGGTTGAGGCCCGGATTTGATGACAGACCCCGGGGAAACCACAACTGACAGGCCTGAAGGAGAGGGCCGCACGCATGCCTCGCCCGCTACGGCCACAAGCACAATGGCTACGTCGTCAACCGCCGGTAGATGTCCGAGACCTTGAGTGGCAGCTTGCGTACCTCATCGATGACGGCGTAGTTCACCGCGCCATACATGTGCGGCAGGTAATCGCGCGCCTCGGTATCGATGGTAATACAGAAGGAATGGATACCGTTGCGCCGTGCCTCGATCAGCGCCTGGCGAGTGTCCTCGATGCCGTAGGCACCGCGGTAGGTGTCGTAATCATCCGGCTTGCCATCGGAGAGTGTGATCAGCAACTTGGTACGCGCCTCGACCTCACCCAGCAAGTGGCACAGGTGGCGAATGGTGACCCCCATGCGCGTGTAGTCCCGGGGCCGGATACCGCTGATGCGTCCGCGCACCTCATCGGTGTAGTCCTCGTCAAAGCGCTTGACGCGATATACCTCGCAACGCTTGCGCGTCATGCCGGAGAAACCATAAATGGCGTAACGATCACCAAGCGTTTCCAGCGACTCGCACAACAGCACCAGCGCCTCACGCTCGGCGTCGTTGATCCAGCCCTTGGTGGAACCGCTCATGTCGACCATGAACATCACCGCGATATCACGTTCCAGCTTGTGCATCTTGGTAAACAGGCGCTCGGTCATTTCCATGCCCATGGTGGCATCGGCATAGGCCTCCACCAGCGCATCGATATCGACGTTGTCGCCGTAGGGCTGCTTCTTGAGCAGCTTGTCCTCGCCGCGCAGCGCCTCGAAGGTACGGCGCAGGTGCGCGGTCAGCCCCCGGTACTTGACCAGCGTGTCGCGCACAAAGCCGTCATCGGCCGGGCTGACTTCCAGTTCGCGCAGCACCGCCCAGTTCTTGCGGTAGTTCTGACGTTCGTAATCCCACTCGTTATAAAGGAAAGCGCCTTCCTCGTGATAGGTGCCCTTCCAGACATCCTCGGCACTCTGTTCGCCAATCGCCTCTGCAAGGTAGGCGCCATCACCGGCGGCATACAGGTAATCCTCCGGGATCTCGCCAAGGTCCTGGAAGATGGACGCCATGGTGCCCTTTACATTATCCGGCGGCGCAATCGGCTTGCCGTCGAGCTGCATCTCATAGACGTAACCATCCGGGTTCTCATCGGATTCGACCTTGCGCAGTTCAAATGGAAGCTGGCGCTCGGTGGCGTCATCCGCTTCCTGTCCGCCCTGTTCTTCCACGGCGTGTTCTGCATCCTGCAGCTCTTTATCCAGTCGCAGCATGTGCAGGCGGAATGCCTGCTTGTCCGCCTCGATACGCGCCCCGCGCACCTTGTCGACCGCCTCCGGCTGCATAACGCCCTGGTAAATCACACGACCCGGTAGCGGCTTGCCGACCAGGCGTTGCAGCCAGACCAGCGTATCCTCGACACGCGCCTCCGGGCGCGCCAGCTGCCTGGCTGCCTCCTGCCAGTCTGCATCAAGTGCAAACTCGCTGTCCGCCCGGAAACGCTCGATATAGCGGTACACGCCGGGCAGCACATCACGGATGCGCGCATCGAGACGCAACGTTTCCAGCAGGTGAAAACAGTTGCATGCTGCATCGGGGTCCGTGAAACGCCCGAACACTTCGCCTGCCTCGATGCGCCAGGTACCGAACCAGGTCTGCGCCCACTGATGCACGACCATGACCTTGTAAAGCTGGAAGTTGTCGTCATTGTTATCAAAGTGCGCCACCATGGCCGGCACGAAAATGGTCTCGGTATCGGTATAACACTGACCGCCGCACTCGATCTTCAAACGCCGTCCGTTTAATCCGTGCACGAACATCTCCAGCACGTTGACGACATCGTCAAACGTCACCCCGGTTGCACGTGCCTTGTATTCGCGGGAAAACCGCTCCACGTCCCGGAACGCGGCGACCGCCGGGTGAAGGCCTTTCGTGTCGTAGATATCCATGCACGCCAGCAGCCAGGCCTCGATACCATCGTCATCCATCAGGCGCAGCGCCGGGCACACATGCGCAACAAAGTTGAGCGCCATGCCGGCACTGGTGCGTGCCACGATGCTGGCCCAGTGCAGCACAAAATCCTGCTGCGCACGCGTGAACCCGGCCAGTGCGCGTGCTGGCTCCTCGGCCGCACCCAGCGAGATCATGTGAACATCCAGACGCTCTTCCAGTTGCGCGGCAGTCAGCGGCATGTCACTGGTCTGCAGAAACTCGGTCTCGTCATACCAGCACGCGGCCACACCGGCCGGTAACACACGCCCGGCCTGCGTTGCAGCACCCAGGTGCAGCGGCTTGATGGTGCAGCCCGGCAGTGCATCGCGCAGCAATTGCCCGAGCCCCTCCGCCTTCCAGGTCGTTGCACCGCTGTCGGTGGACAGCCACACACCCAGGCAGTCCTTCGTGACCAGTCGCGGCAGGTACTTCACCAGCCGCGCCATGTCGACCTCGCGATCCCAGAACTGCCCCCTGGGTCCATACCCGACAGCCGGGATCGGCAGGATAATCATGTCGAAACGCAACTGGCGACGCAGCAGGTCCTCGACATAGTCCATGACATTTTCCTGCACGTACTCGATACCGGTCGTTCCGGCATTGCTGTGCGCCAGGGACAGTATGGTCTCACTGGCATCGACATGGACCACCGAGGCACCGGCCTGCAACGCCTGCGCGGAAACAAAGCCGTTGCCGCCAAACAGGTTCAGGACACGAATTTCGTCGAGGTCATAACAACCCTCGATGCGCTGCCGAATCCACTGCGCACAGGGAATATCCCGGCCTTTCAGGCCCACGTGCCCGCGCGGATCAAGCCGGCACACAACCGCCTGGCCCTCCACCACCACTGACCACTCGCGAGACAAACCGGAACGTGTCGGCTCCCAGTGATCGCGCACGCCGACATCGGCAACGTAAATCCAGTCGGCATTCCAGTGCCTGTCGGCCGGCAGCCCGGTCGCCAGCCGGTCCGGGCTTTCCACCAGGATGTCACCCCAGCGTTCCAGCTTGCGCCCGCTGCCAAAATCGATCAGTTCATAGTCATCGACCGGCGTAACCACACAGGCATCGCGGGTATCGGCTTCGGAGACGGTGGGGAGCTGGACCATGGCTCGGAACTTTAGCAGATGGGTTTGCAGAATAGGGCCGGAGACAGACGAGAGTGACTGTGCCGGGCCTCCGAGCCCGATATTTCCAAGCCCATGAAAAACCACAAATATTCTATGGCTGCCTGCGTACTACCTTTGTGCAATATAATACGGGTCAGATATTTGACAGACTGGGTACCAATCACTGGGCGACAGTCCCCCGGCCAATCATCACGCCGGGTAACAACAATACGACAAACAAGCGCAATCACGCTTTATATATAAAAACGAGGCATGCATCATGAATAAATTCACTACCCCGGCTCTCAACCTGCTGGCTGTTACAGCGCTGGCCTTCCTGCTCACTGCCTGCGGCGGTGGCGGTGGCGGTGGCGGCGGTGGCGGAGTCACCGGCAGCGGCCTGACACTGAGTATCACCGATGCACCGGTCAATGACGCCGACATTGCCGAGGTCTGGGTGCGTTTTACAGAGGTCATTGTGCATCCCGCCGATGACAGTGGCGATATCACGTATACCGTGGAAGACACCACCGATCCGAATAACATACTGCCCTACCGCGAGATCGAGCTGAAGGCACTG